>CAYGDZ010000016.1:0-11393 GCA_964348805.1 uncultured Candidatus Saccharibacteria bacterium
AACGTGACAAGATAACAGACCCTAGTGTAAAGACCGAAGAAAAGGGCGATGTAGGTATAATTCGCATAGCTAGGTTTGGTGATGATACATCTGCGCTGACCCGAAAAGCTGCCGAAAAATTCGCGGACAAACGGGCGATTATCATTGATCTTCGCGGCAACGGTGGTGGCTACCTGCAATCATCAAAAGAAATTGCCAGTCTGTGGCTGAATAGAGGCCAGGTAGTTGTGTCTGAGCGCTCGGGTAGTACAACAAACGATACATTAAAGGCAGAGGGCGATAATATACTGCAGGGCAAGCCTACGGTTGTTCTAGTCGACCAAGGTAGTGCTAGTGCTAGCGAGATCTTGGCTGGTGCATTGCAAGACCACAAAATTGCCCAAATAGTTGGGGAAAAGACTTTTGGCAAAGGCTCGGTGCAAGATGTCGTCGACCTACGTAACGGCGCACAACTAAAGGTGACGATTGCTCGCTGGTACACGCCAAATGGCAGGAATATTAGCAAACAGGGCATCAAGCCAGATGTTGTAGTTGTAGCTGGCAAAAACGATGATCGCGACAACGATACACAGCTGAACAAGGCACTGGAACTACTAAAATAGTTATGTTAGTATGAACCCTATGGAACCGCAAAAGAAAAAGATATTATTGGTAGAAGACGACACGAATCTGGCGTCTGTGTATCGCGGTAGGCTAGAGCTAGAGGGATTTACGGTTGTCGAGGTTAATAACGGCGAAGATGCACTCTCTAGCGCAGTCAAAGAAAAGCCAGATCTAGTGCTACTTGATGCTATGATGCCAAAGATTAGCGGTTTTGATGTATTGGACATCTTGCGTAACACTCCTGACACGGCAAATATACGTATCATTATGTTGACTGCCTTGTCACAGGACAAAGACAAAGAACGTGCCGAGAACCTAGGTGCTGACGAATATTTGGTCAAATCACAAGTTGTCATAGGCGACGTTGTTGCACGTGTCAAACATCACTTGGGTATCAACACTCCACCAGCTGCAGCCAGTAGCGAAAAGCCAGCGGCTCCGACTGCTGCTGCGTAAAAAGACTAAAAAATACTTTTAAACTTATACCAGATACACACATTCACCAGGGCAATGTGGATGTGCTCCTCGGGAAACGAGAGACTGTTATAAGTTTAAAAGTATTTTTTAGTCTTCAATCAGAACTTGGGTGCGACGAGTAGTTTTGCCTGTAAATAGGCGCTTTTTAACTGACTTGAACACTACTGTACCAGCTTTTGCAGCGTGTATAGTAAAGTTTTTAGAGATGTATGTACCAGGGCCGGCAATTTTAGTTGCGCCAACTTGTCGTACAATCACTTCGCCAGCATTGACTTTTTGACCACCAAAACGTTTCACACCGAGCCGTTGTCCGGGTGATTTGCGATTGTTTTTACTGGTTCCGCCTGCTTTGACGTGTGACATATGTTACTTCCTGGTTAATACTAATAGTTCACGACCAACAATTTGATCTTCTCGGTGATAGATTAAATCTTTTTCGCTAGAGTGAACAAAACTTATACGATTGTACCCCAGATCGCTCAGCCGGTCAAGGGTTTTAAGGTGATGAACTCTGTCGCTGGCGAACCACGCAGGTATAGCCAAGCACATACGGGTCCCTGGTTTTATTTGACTGTGTAGATTGCGCAGGAACTTTTTCAATATAACATCGCAATCATGTATGGTTGCCTGTAAAATTTCGCGGTCGGGGACAGAGGTGAATGGACGACCCAAATAGCCTTCACACGCAACAACATCAACTGGTTGCTGCCAGGTCGTATCAGTCGCATCGCCCTGATGTAGATACCAATCAAAGGTAATTTTGTGCGTATCAGCTAGCCAATTCAGGTTATCGCGACTATAACGAATCATTCGCTCTTCTAGGTCAGTGCCATAAACTTGGTAGCCCATCAGCGCCGCTTCTTGCAAAATCACCCCTGTTCCACAGAACGGATCTAAAACACGTTTTGCAGTATTTTGCGGATCATTCTCGGCAATATTGATGATCGTTTGCGCCAGTTTGGGCGGTAACATGCCAACTCGAGCATCACGCTTTGGTCGTCCACGGTCACGAAGGGTATAGGAATCGATATCTTGTACAGCAGTGGTTCGAGCAATTATTGTGTTCACGCTATCTCTGATGAGCAGCAATTCTAGACCCAATTCGCTAATAAGTTTGTTGTGTAGTATCTGTGCACTGTTTAGGGTATTCTCATTATTCGGTATTAAGCGCACAGAACGGTTCTGTGTTTTAACCGCTTTTTTAATGCTTAGACCTAGCGCAGTGATTTTTGCAGGGTTCGTTTTTAGTCCGTAACAGCTAATGCCAAGCTTTAGTTTACCTTCGGGTAGGCTATGTGAATACTTACTGATTTTTTCGCTTAAATGTTTTTTTATCTCTGTTATATCAGTTGTTTGTAGGGTAACAAACTCCTCAGCAGCCTTCATAGCCCCGCCAATACGAGCAAAATCAACTGGTTCATTTGTGTTTACTTTAACTGCGTAGGTTCCAATAGGTTCCAGCGCATCACTGCCATATAAGCTCTCTAGTTCCGCCAGGCCAATTGCGGGTTGGCGACCTAATATATATATCATCCATTCTATTTTATAGCTGCTAGGTGTAATCAGCAACTATCGGTTATAATAGTAGCTATGTCACCACGGGGTATCATCAGTCTGATCACACTAATTTTACTAGTGTTAGTGCTATTTACTGCGCGTCACGAGATTGCAGTTGCCTGGAAGCTCATCAGTCAAGTTGATATTTGGATATTGCTACTGTTGATTCCGGCGCAGTTTGTGGTCTATTTTGCAGCGGGAGAGATGATGTTCGAATACTTGAGGGCAAAGAATGCCCTAAAGGGGGTGTCTCGCTTTACATTGACTCGCATGGCTCTAGAGCTAAATTTTGTTAATCATGTTTTGCCTAGCGGAGGAGTTTCTGGCATTTCATACATGACTTGGTTACTAGGCAAGCACCATGTTTCTCCAGGCAGGGCCACTATGTCACAAATTGTTCGTTATATTGCAGGCTTCTTGTCATTCCTTACCCTGTTAGTTATATCAGTAGTGCTGATTACTCTAGACACCGGAGTTGATCGGTTTATTATTCTGGTTAGTAGTGTGCTGGCATCTACGATAGTTTTCTTTATGGTTTTTGGCATTTATGTTATCAGTAGCTCAAGCCGGCTAGAGAGTTTTGCTAGGTGGTCAACGCATGCAATTAACGGTTTTGTCAGGCGCGTTACGTTTGGACGCAAAAAACAAACTGTACGGCGAGCACGAGTAGAGCAATTTTTCGTTGATATTCACAAGGATTTTGTTGAACTGCGTGCTGATAAAAGGTTGCTGCTAAAGCCATATTTGTGGGGATTGGTGTTTAACGCGATGGATGTTGGGCTGTTTGTTATAGGTTTTTGGGCGCTCGGATACAGTATTAATCCTGCGGCGATTGTCATTGCATATGGCATCGCATCTATAGCAGGATTTTTGGTAATTACCCCTGGTGGAGCCGGTGCATACGAAGCGATTATGATAGGTTTTCTAGGTACAGCTGGGCTACCTGCAAGCGTTGTGATCGCTGGTGTATTATTGACACGAGTTGTGGTGCTGATGGGCACAATTACTTCTGGATACATTTTTTATCAACTAACGATTCTAAAATATGGAAAAACTCCAGTTAAGTCTGGTTCCTGATCTTTTATATCATCGAAATCTGTTAGTTTTGAGATAAAATAGATATGAAGCGAGGAAGAATAGCAAACGCTATTATGACGAGGAGAATGAATATTTTATACAAAAATAACGGATTTTTAGATTGAATACACAGATCATTAACCAGACTTTTAGTCCTAGCGAGTTTATTGCTCTGACGAATCAAACGCTCGAATATGCGTATCCGAGTGTAGAGATTATTGGTGAAGTTTCTAGTTACAAAGTTAACCAAGGCAAGTATGTCTTTTTCGATATCAAAGACGAAGGTGCCAGTGTCGGTTGTTTCATGATGCTATTTTCACTTAGGACAGCGATCGAGGATGGTATGAAAGTTTCAATTGTAGCTGTGCCAAAACTAACCCAATGGGGCAAATTCAGCCTAACGGTTCGCAGCATACAGCCTGTTGGCGAGGGTAATCTAAAGCGTAGCTTCGAGCTGTTAAAAGCAAAATTAACAAAGGAAGGTTTGTTCCAGGCAGAGCGTAAACGATTATTACCCGAATTGCCGACACGGATAGGTGTAATTAGTTCAACTGGTGCCGCTGGATATGCAGATTTTATCAAGATCTTGAACGAGCGCTGGGGTGGACTGAAAGTAGAAGTAGCCCATACTCAGGTGCAAGGCGAGGCAGCGCCCCAACAAATGATACGTGCACTGCAATATTTTAACGAGAATGCCGAGCCTGTAGAGGTAATTGCAATGATCCGAGGTGGTGGTAGTATGGATGATCTGAGCGGGTATAATGACGAACCGCTGGTGCGAGCTATCGCTAGCTCGCGTATACCTATAATTACAGGGATTGGCCACGAAACCGACCTTAGCCTGGCTGATATGGCTGCTGATGTTGTGGCTAGCACACCCAGCAATGCCGCCCAGATGATTGTGCCAGACAAAAAGGAATTTATCGCTAGTCTGCGCTCAAACATTGGGTCAGCGGCATCCAGTCTGCATCATGCATATGACAAGCTGCAGCAGCAGATAGACAATGACTTGCGACGTATAAACAATGTGTTGCAGTACAAATACGATAGCCTGTCAGAATCATACGCATCGGCGCTGCGCAGCCTGCACCAGCTAAATCCGCAGAATGTATTACAACGTGGTTACAGTCTAGTAAAGCTAGCAAACAATCGGCCTATTGCAGAGGCAGCAGTAGGTGATATTTTGGATATCGAAACTAGCAAAAGTATAATAAAGGCAGGAGTAATTTCAAATGACAAAAAATAAGACATTGCAGCAAAAACTAGAGGAGCTAGATCAGTTAGTCGCTTGGTTCGAAGGTGATGACATTCAGATCGAACAAGCGCTTAAAAAGTTTGACGAGGCGGAAAAGTTGGCTGATGAAATAGGCAATGAGCTGAAATCTGCCAAAAACAAGATAGAAGTTATCAAGAAGAAATTTGATGCTTGATGTGCTGCTGTTTATTATCGGTTTTTTGATTGTTTCATTTGGCTTTGTCGTTTTTTTCGGCGCGCCGTATGTGCCAACTTTGCTTGAACAAATAGATGACATTATGGCTATTCGACCGCTGGGTAAAAAAGATGTTTTTGTTGATGTTGGATCTGGTGATGGGGTAGTGCTACGGGCAGCTAGCAAGAAGGCTTCGCGCGCTATTGGTTACGAACTCAGTCCGTATCTGTGGTTGATATCCAAATTTCTTGGTCGCAAGCAAAAAAATATAACTATACATTTCGGTAGTTTTTGGAGACAAGAATTACCTAGTGATACTACAGTTGTTTATACATTTTTGAATGGAAAGTTCATGAATAAACTAGAGCAAAAGCTTCAGGCGCATGTTGATCAACATGGCAAGACGATCAGTTTTATAACATACGGCTTCAAGATCAAAGGTCGCAAAATTGAAAAGCAACAGGGCCCAATGTTTCTATATAAATTTAAGCCCCAGTTGCAAACATAAGGGTTTTAGCATATGATATCTAGTAATATGAAACAAAATTTTAGTGATCAAAGAGGCGTTATAACTGGCGCAGTTGTAGCTAGTATTATTTTGGCGCTATTAACCTTGGTTTTCGGATCTGTTATGATCTGGGCGCTAGTTAACTACAATGACCAAAAGAACAACGTTGATCAAAAAATCGTTGCTGCTCAGGAAATTGCTAAATCACAGCAGAAATCTGCTGACCAAAAAGTTTTTGACGAAAAAGAGAAGGATCCGTTGGCTGAATTTGTTGGTCCGGTTGACCTGGGGCGTGTGAACTTTAAATATCCGAAAACTTGGAGTGTTTATATTGCGAATGATGGCAGCAAGAGTGCGGACTACCAGGCATATCTACATCCAGGGGCTGTACCTCCTGTGACAGCTAATACGAACAAATTTGCACTGCAGGTTTCTATCGCCGATCAAGCATACGACAAAGTTTTGCAGCAATATACTGGCTTGGTGAAATCAGGTGCGCTTCGAAGCTCAGCCCTCACGGTCAATGGGTTTGACGGTCAACGATTTGATGGTAAATTCACAAAAGATGTTGATGGCTCGGCGGTAGTATTCAAGATTCGTGATAAAACATTGGTTATAAAGACTGATTCGACTACTTTCAAGCCAGATTTTGATGACAAAGTTCTCAAGACTTTAACATTTGATCAATAATACTATTTTTCATTTTTTGTATCAGCAAACTTTCCTTCATACTTTTTAAAAAGTATGGCAAAACTTTTGAGCTGACTCAGCTACGCGATGAAAACCATATTTCTTCTTTCTTGAGTCGCTGTGGAACTCGCTGCGCTCAGACAGTCCTCGCGCCGTCAGGCAATAATAAATATGGTTTTCTCGGTTACTTCGTATGCTCATCTAATCGCAGCCGTGCTAGAATAGTCTATAGATATGAGGGGAGATAATAGCGAGCAAATCGACCAACTACCAACTTTGGTAGCCCTGAGCCATGAGCTAAAAGCACCCTTAGCGCTTATGCGTCAAATCGCCTTGTCTAGCGAAGATTATACTGATTCTGAACGCAAAGTTGCGTTCGAGCGAATACGCTTGACAGCCGAACGTTCACTGCGTCTGACCGAAGCCTTGACCCGTAGCTATCGTGCTAGCGAGCTCGAGAGCGAGCCAATTAACCTAGGGCGGTTATGTGACGAAGTAACGCACGAACTAGTGCCACTGTGCCGCGAGCTAGGTCAGGACATTAGACTAAAAATGCCGCGACAATCTGTTTTGGCGGTTGGCAATCGTGAATTACTCAGTAGTGTTATCTTTGGCTTGTGTGACAATGCTCTAAATTATGGTCAAATTGATCGACCGATCGAGCTGCGTGTGCAGCGCGATGGCAATGATGCCCGGATCAGTGTACGCGACTATGGTCCGACACTTTTAAAGAGCGAGCTAGACAAAATCAAATCAAAACTGGGCAACTCGCCACAGTCAATCAACAAGCGGCCTAGCAGCAGCGGGCTAGGACTGTACATTGCCAGTCAATTCGCACAGGCGATGGATGGCCAGCTAGGCATGACCAGTCACAAAAATGGTGGGCAAACGTTTTATATTAATTTACCCCAATCATTTCAAATGGCACTAGTATGAAAAAAATTCTAATTATCGATGATGATCGGTGGTTTGCCGATACTGTAGCCCAGACTTTGCACCGCAAAGGTTGGAAAACGCTGATTGCACCCGACGGAGCAAAAGGTATCGAGGCGATTGATGATTTTCAGCCAGACGCGGTGTTGCTAGATGTGATGTTGCCTGGCTCAACCGCGCCAGCAATCCTAAACGAGCTGCAATCTCACACAGATCTAGCGGATTTGCCGGTGGTGCTGTGTACATCTATAAATTCTGACGAATTTGATCTCGATTCTATCAAAAGCTATGGTGTGCGAGCAGTTTTGGACAAAGCTCATAGCGAACCAGCTGATATAGTAAAGGCTCTGGGTGATGCAATCGGTTAAAACGAACGCAATTGTGTTACGCCGCACAAATTACGGCGAATCTGACCGTATATTGCAGCTACTGACGGCAGATGGACGCAAGATTAGCGCTATGGCTCGCGGCGTGCGAAAGGAAAAGAGTAAACTAGCCGGGGCAGTGGAGCTATTTTCACTGACGCAGGTGACGTTGCATACTGGCAAGAGTGATCTGAGTATTTTGACATCAGCTAAATTGGAAACTTTTTATGGTGATATCCTGAATGATTACGATCGATTGCAATTTGGCTACGAAGTCCTAAAGAAAATTGGACGCCTGAGCGAGCACACACACGAACCGCTGCTATATGACGTGACGCTGACAGCTCTGGCTAGTTTGAACCAGCCAAAGATTGACCTGCGAATCATTCGCGCATGGTTTTATCTGCAAGTTGCGGATATCTCTGGTCATGGGCTGAACCTATCGCGTGATCACAATAACAAACCACTACTCGAGACGGAAAAGTACCGTTTCGATATCGCCGAAATGTCATTTATCGTCGACCCCCGTGGCAATTTTACAGCAGACCATCTAAAGCTTTTAAAGGTGTTAAAACTCAAAACTCCGGCTGTTGTGGCGCATATTTCAGGCATCGAAGCATTACTGGATGATATTACTAGCCTTGCCCACGCGGTAGCTGAATAAATTATCTTTTTACTATATAATGTTCAAGAGTATTAAATATGAATAATCAAAACGCTACTAAACTTTTTGTATATCACTTCTTGTTATCAATAGTTCTAGGGATTTCGCTAACTTACGCACTATTAGGTGCGTTTCTACTTTTTGCATCCTACTTTAATGATAGTCTTGGTCTTACAGCGTTGACTTATACCGTCGGAGGTATTTTTATATTTTTCATAGCGGGCAACGTGGCTTTTGGGTCTTTTATGGTACTTCAATCAAATATAAAGAAGATATTATTTACATCTCAATTTTTCAACAAATCTAATAATAAAATATTTCTCTATGTGCTAACCTTGATAACTTTCCTATGTTTTAGTATACCGCTCCTAATGGAGACCTTATCTGAGTATCATCTGGTATAATTGTCCGTAATGAGTGAAGTAAAACTAGAAGACATCGTATCACTGGCGAAGCGCCGTGGTTTTATATACCAAGGTAGTGAAGTCTATGGTGGTCTGTCAGGTACTTGGGATTACGGTCCACTAGGCACCAAGCTAAAACGAAATATCGAAGGTGCTTGGCTAAAGATGTTTGTCGACGGTTGGGATGACATGCATCAAGTCGACGCAGCGATCTTGATGAATCCAAAGGTATGGAAGGCGAGTGGCCATGTAGATACATTTACCGACCCGTTGGTAGAGTGTAGCAACTGTAAGGGTCGTTTCCGCGCTGATCATCTAGAAGGCAGCAAATGCCCAACTTGTGGCAAGGAAAATACCTTCAGTGAACCTCGTGAATTTAATATGATGTTCGAGACATTCATAGGGCCGAACTCAAAGGTTGTGCAGGGCGGTAGCGTCAGTGTCACTAGTGCAACTACAGCAGAGATAGAAAGTCGGGCAGATGATACGAAAGGTTCATATGTTTCCTATAACACTTCTGACATGGTGTATCTACGGCCAGAGACTGCACAGGGTATCTTCACCAATTACAAAAACGTACTAGATAGTTTTTATCCTGATTTACCGTTTGGCATTGCCCAAATAGGTAAGGCATTTCGCAACGAGATCAGCCCGCGTGATTTTGTATTTCGTTCACGAGAGTTTGAACAGATGGAAGTCGAATACTTTGTTGATCCAACCAAATGGGAAGAATCATTCGAACACTGGCGCAAGGATATTCACGTATTCCTAGAGCAACTAGGTCTAGACCCTGCTAAAATCCACGAACTTGAAGTTCCAGATGATGACCGCGCACACTATAGCAAGCGTACAATTGATTTTGAATACGACTTTCCGCACAAAAAAGACGAACTATTAGGTCTGGCATACCGTACAGATTTTGACTTGAAAAATATCCAAGACAACTCTGGTAAAAACATGGAATACACGGTGAAGGGAACGAACGAAAAGTTCATACCACATGTGATCGAGCCAAGTTTTGGTGTCGAGCGACTACTGATGGCTGTACTATCCAGCGCATATAAAGTTGACGAACAAAATGGTGAACAACGTGTCTATTTGGCATTACCAGAAGACCTCGCACCAGTTCGCTACGCAGTTTCACCACTGCTAAAGAACAAGCCAGAGCTAGTCGAAAAAGCTCGTGAAGTCTATAAAGCCTTGAAAAAGAAATACGGAAATGTCATGTGGGATGACAATGGCAACATCGGCAAACGCTACCGCCGCCAAGACGAAATCGGCACACCGTATTGTGTGGTGATTGATTTTGATACGCTTGATGATGATACTGTAACTATCCGTGATCGTGATACTACGCAGCAAACTCGCATCAGTATCGAGGAGCTGGTGTAGTGGGTTCATTTATAGAACTCAATGATTGCCTAAGGATTTCGAAAGAGCAAGGATTTCCAGATTTTTTAGATATCCAGCATCATCTTACAGACCCATTTACTTTTGATGATGTTGAAGGAAAGGTGTTTGAATTTAGCGCCAAGGACAAACTTAGAGTCTATCAGCAGCCGCCTGTGCGTAATACGCTAGTAGAAGATCTTGATGGAAAATGGTTGTACTGGGGTCTATGCTATATCATAGAAATAAAGCATGACTATGTATCGCAAACTACCAGTGGTAAATATAAGATTGTGCGTTTAAATTCTCCCGAGGAGATGAAAGAGCATTTCAAACTAACTCATATTGTGAATCTAGAGCAAAATTATTTTACGAATAAATAAGCATGGATATCAAACAATTTCGTCTAAAACTATATCCAAACAACTTTGATCTAGTAAGAAACTTTTATGAAAACGTACTAGGTTTTGACGCTGTTAAAGAATGGGATAGAGGTGACAATGATAAAGGCGTAATGTTTGATATTGGTGGTACGATTTTAGAACTACTTTCTCCAAAAGATGGCTATCAACTGATCGTCGGTAGCGATATATCTCTGCAAGCCAAAGACGTTCATGCACTTTGGGATGCTATGAAGGATAATCAGAGGATTATTTTTCCACTCCGGGATAATGAATGGGGAGATACCTCATTTTGTATTACCGATCCCGAAGGGTTTGAGATTACATTTTTTACAAAGACTAAAACATATGAAAAATAAAGATATAATATTTGCACATGGTTTTGGCGTTCGGGCCGATGCTCGTGGAATGTTTACGGATATCGCGAAGGCTTTACCAGCTGCAAATTGCATAACTTTTGATTTCAATACATTTGATAGTGAAGGAAATACGACAGTTACGCCACTAGATGGACAGGTAGAAATATTACAATCGCACATAGACCAAGCTCAAGCAGGCGCAACTTTAATCTGCCATTCACAAGGTTGTATAGTTGCGAGCTTAGCAAATCTCGATAAAATTGACCAAGTAATTTTTCTAGCGCCACCTCCGCTGATGTCTATCGAAAGATTTATAAGTAAATTTGGCAAAAGAGAAGGTAGTGTGATGAATCTAGAATGCCTTTCATCAATACCCCGCAGTGACGGTAGTACGACATATATACCGAAAGAATATGTTGAGAGTATAAAGTCTATCGATGTACCGAGTTTGTACAAAAAAGTTGCCCAAAACCACAAGCTCACAATATTTCGAGCTACAAAAGATAATATTTTGGGTGAAACCAACTTTGACTACC
>CAYGDZ010000017.1:0-11007 GCA_964348805.1 uncultured Candidatus Saccharibacteria bacterium
TCAGGCTTTATTGCTGGCGACGGCTAGCAACGTAACGTTGCACACCATAACCAAGGGCACTAACACCAGCTAGGCCACTGAAAATTTCAGCAGGACCAGTTGACGCAATAGCGCTAGGAGTTACACCAGTAGGTGTTTTTGCTGGAGTCTCAGGAGTCTCTGGAGTTTCAGAACAGTTAATCTTTGCACTAAATTGTACAAGACGTAATTGTTCAGTTGAAACACCGACAGTACCTGGAACAGCAACACCACCACTTACAACACCATCACCTAGGGTCTGCAAAACAGAACCGTTCGGGTCAAGTAACTGAGTTGAACCAGCTACGTAAGCAATTGTAGAAGCTTTGTCAGTACGAACACCAGCAGTGTCATTAACACTGTTTGGGTTAGCATCTGGTGAGCTTATAGTCATAGTCGAGCTATGGCTTGTTCCCTGGTTACTAGGCAAAGTAGCAGAAGCTGTTACGTTTGTTAGTGGGTCAGGGCCCGGGTTGTGAATACGTACACGGAACTGTACTGTATCACCACAAGTTGCATTTGCTGGATCAGTAAATGCGCTGTTTTGTGTTACGTTTTTTACGCGGTAAATGTTACCACCTTCGATTTGGCCAGCAGCTAAAGCTACAGGACCGCTAACTATAGCTACAGCAGCAACTGCTAGCGTAGCGCTCTTTAGAAATTTGAACATAATTTAGTTCTCCTTTTCATTAATATCTTGTTTACATTTATTAGTACAAACTAGGTAGACATAGTGTCTTTAAGAGGTTTGAGCACGACTGCTTCTCGTCGATCCTAATAATAGGAGAGAGAAGCAGTCGGCGGGCGCCGGTCAATTGAATGACCAGCGCCCTTGCCAACTACATTTTCCTGGTCCTTGTCGGGATTTTTAACCCCCAGGAAACTTGGTGACTCAGTTATTGAAACCTGAGTCAGGCTTGATCTCGAACTTGGTTTCGTTCGAGAGCCACTGTCCGTCATCCTGCGTCGCGGTCACCGTAGCGGTCACGAAGCTTGGAGCCAGAACGGTGTACGGAGGTGCCCAGTACTGAGTACGGAAGCAACTCCAGCCGGTAGGACACGTGGCGCCGTCGTAGGTAGTAGAAGGGACGAGGCCACTTGTGTGGCCAGCCGTAACCGAAACGGTCACAGATGTCAGGTTTCTACCTTCCCCAGCACGGGCCCGGGCGTAGATGAAGCCAGTCGTGCTCACAATAAAGTGAGCAGGCCCGGCATCGATCTGAGCGCTTGGCCCTGGCCATTCACAATCCGGATAACTGCCGATTGTCCCGGGAGGACAATCATCAGAAGGCGGAGGGGGTGGTGAGGTACACACGTTCTGAGTCGAGTTCCAGGTGTTACCCTGAACCGCGATACAGTTCGCGTACGCCGAACACAACCCTTGATTGTTGTTGTACTGGCCGTTGGCTGTGCAGACGAAAACACTGTTACAACCCACGTTTCCGTTGTTGTCGCCACCGATGATGATCGTGCATCCTCCGCTTGATGGCGGCGGAATTACGGTCGGCGGGGGCGTTTTGGGTGTCTTCTTGGGCGGCTTCTTGCCTGGCATGTGGACCTTGATCCATCCGCCACGCTTGTTGCCGCAGTCAGCTGCCCACCAGTTCTTGACGACGCCACCCTTGAGGATGTCATCTTTCAAGACCCAAACGTAAGTCCCTGAGGACTGACGAGCCCTTTTCTTCAGACGGTCGAACCTGCCACCGCGACAGTCAGAATTCCTGGCACGCGAAGTGCCTCTGACTACACGCTTACGCGTGAACGCCTTCTTCAGGAGAGCCTTGGAGGCCTTCCCCTTGGCTGCATCAACACCTGGCTTTATGCCAGCTGAACGGTAGACGTCGTCAAGGACGCCCTTCTTCTTCCATCCGTTGTACATCTGGTTGAAGGTCATACCTCCGCCACATGCTCCGGCAGCCGAAGCTGCGGTTGGAATCGCGAGCGCAGCCACCAGGGCCACGATCACGACGACCAATGGTCGTGTGATGTTGCTTTTGTTCATGGCCATATTTATCACCTCCTGGTGAGAAACGTAGGTGGGCGCTCGTGTGCCCGGATTATATTGAAATAAACGAGCTGGGTACGTAGCGGCCTACCACATACCCAGTTACTGAACACTTTGTAAATGTTCAGAAAATGGATATGTGGTCCATGCAATCTAAAATGTAGTTAGTCTTGTCTTGGGTTAAAAACCCATGACTACCTAGTTTGCGTGTTTTGGTTAAACTCACAAACTGTGAACTATTCGTTAAAATAGTTCGTAATAAAGCCTGATTGTTAACGTGCCTCCCATCTGTACCGGTGTTCCACCATCCGATAAGACTGATTCACGTACCAATTTATCACATATTTGCTATTATGTCAATACTTTTTACAATGTTTATGTATTAAACACAAGCTTTTTCATCTGATACGGCTAATCCCTTTTAAGCATAACTGTGAAAGCTTCGGACGGTATATCTACCTTGCCAAAGCGTTTCATACGCTTTTTACCCTTTGCTTGTTTGGCTAGTACTTTCTTTTTCCTAGAGACATCGCCACCGTATAGCCCTGTTGTGACGTCTTTTCGATAGGCTGAAAGGTCTTCGCGGGCGATGAAACGAGCACCGATAGCAGCCTGTAAAGCTACCTTGAAGTTCTGGCGTGGTATGACATCTTTTAGCTTGGCAGTTATCTCTCGACCCAATGATTGCGCCTCTGAACGGTGTGTCATAACAGATAGGGCGTCGACTATCTCACCTGCCACGTAAAAGTCCACTCGCACTAGATCCTCTACGCGATATTCGTCTAGCTCATAGTTAAATGACCCATAGCCGCTGGTGACAGATTTTAGCTGATCATAAAAGTCCGTTAACAGATTAGCCAGTGGTGCCTCAAAGCTGATGAGAGCTCGTTCATCTATATAACTGAGGTTAGATTGCAAGCCGCGTTTACTGACAATTAGCTGTATAACACCTCCGACATAAGCCTGAGGAACCACAATTTCACCTTTGATCCAAGGTTCGCGGATCTCTAGTATTTTGCTGGCATCGGGCAGATCGGCGGCAGATTTGATATCTAGATCTGTTCCATCGGCTAATTTCACCTGATAATCAGTACTGGGGTTGGTTATGACGAGGTCTAGGTTGTATTCCCTCTCTAGTCGCTCGCGCACAATATCCATATGTAGCAGCCCCAAAAAACCTATTCGCACACCAAAACCTAGAACAGGGGAATTCTCGGGCTCAAATTGCAGGGCAGAATCACTGAGAGATAACTTCTCTACAGCGTCTTTTAGCTCCTGATAATCTTGGTTACTAACAGGGAAGAAACCTGCATAAACAAACGGTTTGATATCTTTGTATCCAGGTAGTGGATCAGAGGCGATTGCCCTTTTAACAGTGACTGTATCTCCTACTCGGGCATCTCTGGTAGTTTTCAGGTTAGTTACCACATATCCAATCTGTCCGTTGGCGATTTCTACCCCTGATTTCATAGTTGGTGACAATGTCCCCACTTCTAGCGCTATACCCGTTGCACCTGTGGCTAACATCTGTATTTCGTCGCCTTTTTTGATGGATCCATCAAAAACTCGGGTATACAAGATAACACCTCTGTAGTCATCGTAATAACTATCGAATATTAGGGCTCTTGTTGGCTCATTAGGGGTGCTCTTTGGTGGTTGTATCCTCTCTGTTATAGCATCCAACACCTCTGATACCCCTTCGCCCGTTTTGGCACTAATTTTGATGATATCTGACTCATCACACCCCAGTAAATTGATGACTTCTTTGGATACTTTGGCCACATCACTAGCTGGCAAGTCAATTTTGTTGAGAACTGGGATAATTGTCAGATCGGCGGCCAATGCCAAGTAAACATTGGCCAGAGTCTGCGCCTGAATGCCCTGAGAGGCGTCAACAACCAAAACCGCTCCTTCGCAGGCCTCGAGACTACGGGACACCTCATAGCTAAAATCAACGTGTCCTGGCGTATCTATCAGATTGAGGTCGATGCCTTTGTACTGCATATGAACAGGGGCCAATTTGATAGTAATACCCTTTTCCCGCTCTAGATCCATACTATCCAGCAGTTGACTCTTCATATCCCGTTTTTGTACGGTATTTGTCATCTCCATTAACCTATCAGCCAATGTGGATTTACCGTGGTCAATATGGGCGATGATGCAAAAATTACGAATCTGAGGGGTATTCATTATTTGCTCTTTAACTGACCGAAGAATATGGTATTTAGCTTGTGCAAGACTGGATTAACTTCGCTGATACTCATCAACCGACTACACAACAGATAGACCGAGCCCGAGAATAGACAGATGATAACGAATTTCGGAAATAGCGAGAGGAAACTCTGGTCAGTCGCCTGCAAACTAAATATATTGACTGCAAAATAGGCAGCAACAGAGGTAAATCCGGTTGCAGACAACATCCGTGTAACCGCGCCTATAAAAGGCCTGTCTATCAGATGTGGTATACGTATTTGCATGATAATAAACAAGATAATAACCTCTATAATCGCCACAATCGATTGCGCCCAAGCCAGACCATAAACGCCCATATCAAAGTGCATTGTGAATAGGACCGCCAAGAAGATATTTAGCCCAATAGTGAATATCGAGATATACAGAGGTGTTTTGGTATCCTGCTGGGCGTAAAAACTGCGAGCAGCGATGTGATAAACAGACCTAAACAGTATAGCTATCGTCAAAATACCTAATATGTTAGCGATCATGGCTTCACCACCGTTTTTGATAAAGTGCACCAAATAACCACGGGTAAAGAATGCGACTGCCGCAGTTGGAAGCGCTAGCCATATAATCACCCTGATAATCGCCTGCAGCTCTTTGCGAAACAGATCGGGACGACCCTGAGCCAAGCGTTCGGTCATTTTCGGAAAGGCCGCGGTCGAAATAGCCACCCCAATCAGAGTAATTGGGAGCATGTGCAGCGTAAATGCCTGTTGATAAGCACGCACCGTACCGGCGGCCATACGTGACGCTAGGTTTGTCTCGACTAGGCTGTTGAAATAGTCTATACCTTGGTCAAAACCGCGCGGTGGTAGCAAACGCAGAACAGTTCGAAAGCCATGATTTTTCCAGTATATTTTAAATCTATAGTCATAGCCTAGCCCTATCAAACCACAGGCACTCATGATCAGTTGCAGGATCGAACCCAGAACCACACCCAATGCGACGCCCATGATACCCCCTTCGAACACCTGGGTGCCGAAAATTGTGATACCATTTGCAAAAACAGTGATACCAATAATGATACCGATGTTATATACAACTGGCGAGAGCGCATAGAATACAAATCGTCCCACAGCCTGCTGCATACTGGCAAATACCGACGATATCGCGAATAAGAACGGGTTGATGGCGATTACCCGCATCATACTGACAGCTAGTCCGTGGCCCGATTCGTCCAAACCTGGACCGACTACGTATGTCACCAACTGATCAGCAAAGATAATTATCAAAATACTGGCGATCATAGTGATCAACGCCATAAAGTTAATCATGCTAGTTGAAAGCTCCCAGGCAGATTTCTTGTTATGATTGGCTAGTCGTTCGTTAAAAACAGGGATAAAAGTCACACTCAGCGCACCTGAAACCAGTAGGAAAAACATAAAATCAGGGATTGTGAACGCAACCGTATAGGCGTCAATACCTACCGGATAGGTGTCAAAATAGTTTGCGTTTAACAGACGGTCGCGAAACAGTCCCAGTAAACTAGAGATAAGGGTTGCTCCTGCCAGCAAGCCTGCAGCCCAAGACATCGGCAACTTTTGGTTTGCCCTAGATACTGCAATGCTAAATCGTCCCATATTTTAGTACAGTGCAGCTTCTTTAGGCAAAACCGCGCCTTTCAATAGTTTGTCAATTTCTTTTTCATCTAGAGTTTCTTTTTCCAGCAGTGCATCTTTTAGTTTTTCCAGTGGCTTCTCGTTTTGCTTGATTATTACCTCGGCACGCTTTGCAGCTTCTTGCATCAATGTTGCAACTTCCTTGTCGATTTCTCTGGCTGTTTCCTCAGAATACGGACGTTCGTGAACCATACGATCAAACATCATTCCACCGCTATCTTCGTGAAAGACCTGATCGCGTAGCTTTGTACCCATTCCTTGCTCTATAATCATATTTCGCGCAACCTCGGTGGCTTTTTGCAAATCATTACCTGCACCTGTTGTTACTCTCTCGGGGCCATATTTTATCTTTTCAGCCACGCGGCCACCTAGCGCCCTGGCCAATACGTCTTTAAACTCGATAATAGATGTGTAATCTTTATCCTCGGGTGGTAAGAACCAAGTTGCACCACCTGTACGACCACGCGGAATGATAGTAACTTTGTGTACTGGATCACTATCTGGTAAAACGTGTCCGACGATTGCATGACCGGCTTCGTGATATGCTGTCATTTCCTTTTCTGCATCACTGATAATCTTGGTTTTTCGTTCTGGACCAAGGGCGATCTTTTCAAACGCTTGTATCAGATCGTTGTTCTGTATAGTTTTTCGGTTATTACGAGCCGCCACTATAGCTGCTTCGTTGGCAATGTTCGCCAAGTCAGCACCAGACGAACCAACTGTTTTTGCTGCCAGCGCAGAAATATCTACAGTACTATCAACTGGTTTGTCTTTGAAATGAACTTTCAAAATTGCTTCGCGGTCTTTTCGTTCCGGCAGCGATATTTGCACACGACGATCGAAACGACCTGGTCGTAGCAAGGCTGGATCTAGAACGTCTGATCTGTTAGTAGCTGCAATAACGATCACATTCGAGCCTGTTTCAAAACCGTCCATCTCGACTAGTATTTGGTTCAAGGTCTGTTCACGTTCATCGTGCCCGCCGCCCATACCACTGCCGCGCTTGCGACCAACTGCATCGATCTCGTCTATGAAAATAATTGCCGGAGAATTCTTTTTGGCTTTTGCGAACAAATCACGAACACGCGAGGCACCAACACCAACAAACATTTCGACGAATTCAGAGCCTGAGATGCTGAAATACGGTACGTTTGCCTCGCCCGCCACTGCCCTGGCTAACATTGTCTTACCTGTTCCCGGAGCACCAACCAACAGAACTCCGCGTGGTATCTTGGCGCCAACGGATTGGTATTTTTTCGGATGTTTTAGGAAATCTACAACTTCGTACAGATCTTCTTTTGCCTCTAGGTTACCGGCGATACTATCGAATTTTACCTTTTCTTTGTCGCTGCCATATAGTTTTGCTTTGCTGCGTCCAAATCCTAGTGCTTGGTTGCTTTGGCCCTGAGCTTGGCGGAACATAAACCAAAATAACCCACCAATTAGCAGTATAGGTAGGAATAGGGAAGCAATATTCCAAATAGTCGAGCTGGTACTACTGGGCTCTTTTACCTCGACGACTACATCAGCATCGTGCGATAGGCCCTGTTCATAGATCGAACTACCTTCCTCTTTGTATGATTTTTCGGTTGGCTTGTCTTTACCATCAGGTGTAACTTTGATATCGTTACCTTCGATCTGAAGTTTCTTGATTTCGCCATCGTTAGCTCGGGTGATTACATCTGAAAATGGTACTGATTTTAGCTTGTCTTTAGGTGTGGCTAGTCCAATTGCTATCAGCGCCATCAGCACTAAAATAGCCCAAAAGAGCGTGTTGCGGATGATTACTCCCCACTTTTTCTTGTCTTGTTTTTTATTAGCCATATACGGAGTTGTCCTGATCCTTCCTGCAAGTGTTTTTCTACTGGTATTATTTTACCACGGTCAGGATGTTTTTGTCAGTGAACTTTAGACTTTTATCACCGTCGATTTCAAATTTCGTGCCGGGTTTTGCGGTTTTGATTGCGCTCAAAACTCGCCTGGCTTGGGGGCGCGTAAGATTTAGCTGCGAACGCAGGACTTCTAGCGATACGGTGGACGGCCACATGATAAAATCGTGCCGTTTATCGCTGGTTAATTTTGCTGTATGTGCATCGATCTGATCTGTTAATTGTAGCTGTGACTGATATAGGTCCAGGAATTCTTGGTGTTTTTTGGCATTCATCTTTGAGACAATTTTGTGTCGGATTTCGTTACGTAGATACCTCAAATCTTGGTTTGTACTGTCCTCTACCCACTGCAAATTATTATGCTTTGCGTACTTTAGGATGTCTTTTTTTGTAAAATCCAGCAAAGGTCGTGCGATATCTGTGGTGGTTCGTAGAGAACTGAGACCGCGCCAACCAGTGCCGCGTGTTAGATTAATGATGATCGTCTCGACAATGTCGTCACTATGATGAGCTGTAATAATTTTTAATGCTTTGCGATTCTGTCGCAATTTTTTCAAAAAATCATAACGGGCTTTTCTAGCCATTTCTTCACTAGCGTTTTGACCTAGTTGCGCGGATCCTTGCTCGAAATCCAAATTGTATTTTTTGGCTAGATTATGCACAAACTGAGCATCGCCGACTGATTCGGCCCGTATACCGTGGTTAAAATGTGCAACGACTAGTTTTAGATCCGGCTGTTTGCTCAGAATATCTAACAGCACCACCGAATCTACTCCGCCTGACACGGCTACAATATAACATCCAGGCTTTAGAGGTTGTATTTTCATCATTTCATTCTACCCTTTTTTATATTTCGTTTTAGGAAAAATATCGGTATAAACGAAAATATGCTAATACACAGTGCAATTGATGGCACATGAAATAGGGTAGGGACAACAACATTCTTTACACCACGTATATATGTGTCCTTTTTCGCAACAGTTTCGTCAAACAGGGGAGCGATGGACATTATTTTGGCCTTTTCCCTATCATTTAATTTTGCGACATTGGTATTCAATTGCTTCATAGCATCACGAAATGATGGATTTTCTGTGTAATACTGCTCGCCAACTGCCTCTGGCCTTCGTAACTTGCCACAAATAAATGCTATACCACTGACCTTTTCCGACCGACGAGCGTTTGCGGCAATAACCATACTGGCACCGGCGCTAGCCCCTATCAGCGATACCTTATGACCTTTTGCTTTTAAATTATCGATTATGCCTATCAGTCGATTTAGTTTTTCGGAAAATGATTTCTCGTCTGCCCAGTTAGTTTGAAATAGTATCGGGTTGATTGAAAATACCCTCCATGAACTAACTGCAATTTTTTGCAGCTTAACATTTCGGTCGCTTAGACCTGTGACATAGATAATTGTGTGTTTTGGCTTAGACTTCATTATTACCCCTAGGATAATCATGCCAAATCCGAGCCGACGTGACGTCACATATATGGCAAAATGCTGCTAATGGACCCTGCACTCTATCACCGTGTTTATAATCATCACCCTCGCCTTCAACATATTTCAGTCCATTCATTTCATCACTAGTTAGGTCGAATTTATAGTGAGACAAGAGCTCTTGCTGGAATAGTTTGTCGCTTTTTGTCGGACGCTTTGTTACCCAGCCAAATTTTTCTAGCTCGCTGTCGCTAGCGTTTTTAAATGGCTTTTCGCAATCGTGCAGGAATAAGACTAGTAACGCTGACTGAAGTGTAAATGGTAGATTGCGATGACCGCCAAGTGATTCGTACAGTATGTTAGCAATATTCATAACTTCTCTTATATGGTCAGCATATCCACCAGGCCAAGCTTGATGAGCCCCGGTTGAGCCAGGCGAATCAGGAAGATGTTTCTGTAAATCTTGCCATAATTCGGTAGCCGCAGCTCGATTGCGCTGATCTATCCCGAGCAACATACTCTCTACAGACACGTTCATACTTACCATACTAGCAAATTAACTATAAGGTTGCCGGGTTTGGCAAGGCAACTACACAAAAAGTGCCACCTCCCTGACCCGAGTAGGTTTCTGAATAGCCACTAGCGGGCGGAGTTGATGAGAATGTCCCGAAAGGACTAAAGCTTGCTACAGGTGCAGCTTCACATTTTTTTTGGTGGCCGTCCATCATATACATTAAAAACCATGGGTGACTGATGCCGTCTAAAGTTGCGGAAGCAAAATATGAAAACCACGCACCTGTTCGAGGAATGCTACTGATATACGGAACTGCTTTAGTGCTAGGCAGTGGCAACTTTGCTGCATTACCCATATATGGCCTCAGTAAGTTGTTGACAGTTACATTTTCAGCATTTCCACCATTACTTCCGCAGCCACTAGGATAACCTTCACCCAAACAATAGGTGGAGTTTGCCGGGTAGACCCTGTTGATGGTTGCGTATTGGATCAAAGCTTTTTTGTATGCGTTCACAGCGCTGGCTGTCTTGGTATTGTTAGCCCTTTGGGTTAGACCACTATAAGCAACCGATATTATCGTGGCAATGATGCCAATAATCACAATGACAATCAACAATTCGACGATTGTGAAGCCTTTTGAAGACTTTGCCCACATTTTCATATGTTTAGTATAGCAAAAAAACAAGGATATCGGCTAGCGCCTCCTCCGCTCAATCTTTCTCGGAACAAGTTCCTGCGAGAGCTTTCGCTACGCGAACTTGTGACTATTTTGAGCAAGCTCAAAAGTCACAAGTTGAATCTATATCACCAAATAAAATAGACCACCAAATGGTGATCAATTTTATTTGGTAGCAGCGACAAGGATTGAACTTGTGACCTCAGGCTTATGAGTCCTGCGCTCTAACCAACTGAGCTACGCTGCCTCGTCGGCATTCATTGCAAGTTCTCTTTTTAGGCTTTCAGCCTAAAACTGCCACTTTACATTATGCCTCCTCTCAAAAACAACATACAGACCTACGGTCTTGGTTTGTTGTTTTGGCTAATCACAAGGAATAGCAAGAATGATTATAACAGATGTAAACCTTGTGTTGAAGGGGGATATCGCTTCACTTCGTTTCGCTATTCCGCTCAAAAGTGCTCGGAATCAATTCCTGTGCGCTTTTTCGCTACACCGAACCCTCGCATTAAATTACCTGCGGTAATTTTGCTCGGGTACTAATCCCAGGCATGAAAAAAAGCCGAGCAGATGCTCGACTGTTTTCATGGCGGAGGAGGAGGGATTCGAA
>CAYGDZ010000018.1:0-10770 GCA_964348805.1 uncultured Candidatus Saccharibacteria bacterium
ATAAGTGTGTTCTCGTCATTCAAACAAAGAGAGAAAGAACATGGACATCGGAGAAGGAAAGAAGAAACGAGTGAGAAAAGTTACTCACCCCAAAGTTCCTAATTCACCAGCAGATCTGCCGAAGACTAAGCCGGCGCCAAGCCGTGCTCCAGCCAAGGCACCTCAAGCACCCGAGCTAGTCAAAATTCCAGCTGGAGTGTGAGACTATGTCTCAACTCCTTCAATTGGTACCGACACTCATAGGACCCTTGATAGGCCTACTTCTGGTTGCACTTGATCGCAATCTGGAAAGAGGTGGACAATTTGGGTTCAGACAAGCATTCATTGAAGTATTTCGCTTCATGACGTGGTGGATTGTGAAACCGTTCTATCAGCTTGAGTGTCGTGTACGAACTAAGAATGCTAAAGAATCAACACACATCACTGGATACAAGACTGCCTTTTTGGTCTATGATCCAGTGGCGAACATGGTTTCGTTCTCACCTCTTCGCTGGAAAGCTGAACATACTAATGACTTGCACTATGGAGTCGACAGTGAAGCAAAGTGTCACAAAAATAGGAAACACCAAGCACCAGTTCTGTCATGTAGGTGTGGTTTCTATGCTCTCGCACTAGAGCGACACGTCAACAAAGTCCTGGGTAGCAATCCCCAGACGCCTAGCTGGCTTGCCAACTCTCTAGTAACACTCGAAGTAGATTTGAGTGGCACGGTCGTTGAAGGTAAGCTGGGCTACAGAGCGGAAACGCAAAGAGTGCTCAAGGTGAAAGTAAAACAGAAGTGCAGTGTATGTATCCGGGACAATCGTTTTTGGAAGCGTGCATCAAAAGCCACCGGCTTTGCAGTAACTCGCACGCCCGAAGGACTCAACTGCACTTCACCTGTTTGTGATCACCACCAAGGCGATCAAAAAACAGACATCGTCGCCCTTTCTAACTCTCTAGGGACAGAAGTAGTATGGCGATAAATGTCCAAAAATAGCCCCCAGAGATTAAATTCTCGGGGGCTTATATATTTGTTATGATTTTATCATGCAAAAAATTGTGCTAATGCTAAATCGCAAACAACACATATCTGTTTTTATTGCGCTGTTTTGCGTCGGTATATTAACTGGTGTCGCGCTGACATTGATACCAAATGCATACTATTTCAGTGGTCCAGGCTGGTTTGTATTAGCAGTATTTTTGATAATAATATGTGCGTGGAAGCGCACTAACTGGCTACTAGTATTTATTGTTATTGCTGGTGTTTTGGTAGGTATTGCTCGTGCTGTTCCAGCTCAGGATCAGCTGCAAAAGTACGAATCATTAATAGGTCAGTCGGTAACTATCAAAGGTAGAGTTAGTGAAGACGTAGCAAGCGGCAAGCATGGCGAGAGTCAGATCAAGTTAGCTGACGTTTCTATAAATGGAGATAGATTAGCTGGACAAGTTTGGATTAGTACCGACAGCAAAGTTGAGATAAAGCGAAGCTATCAAATCACTGTAGCGGGCAAGGTCAGCAAAGGTTTCGGAAATTATTCCGCTAGTCTATTTCGAGCAAAGGTTGTATATGTGACAGATCCACATACAGACAAGGCTCGTGAAATTCGCGACAATTTCGCAAATAATATTCGTCAAGTCATTAGCGAGCCGCAAGCTAGTCTGGGTATAGGATACTTGGTTGGGCAAAAATCAACACTGCCCGAAAGTCTGCAACAATCATTACAAATAGTTGGTTTGACTCATATCGTTGTAGCCAGTGGCTACAATCTGACTATTTTGGTCAGATTTGCACGCAGGATATTTGCACCGATATCAAAGTACCTAGCCACAGTTGCTGCAGGTTCTATGATAGGCGGGTTTATATTGATAACAGGCTTTAGCCCCAGTATGACCAGAGCAGGGCTGGTTTCTGGTATCAGTCTAGCTACGTGGTATTACGGCAGGCACGTTCATCCTCTAGTACTGCTGCCATTTGTTGCGGCACTGACAGTAATCATCAATCCTAGTTACATGTGGGGAGATTTGGGTTGGTATTTGTCGTTTGCGGCATTTGCCGGCGTGATGATATTGGCCCCACTCTTGCAGGATTATTTCTTTGGCCCCAAAAAACCAGGGACTGTTCGTCAAATATTCGGCGAGACTATCTCAGCACAAATAGTCACTATGCCTATCATTGCAATTAGTTTTGGTACCGTCGCTCTATTTGCCTTGCCAGCAAATCTATTAATTTTACCATTTGTGCCACTAGCTATGATATTGGTTTTTCTGTGTGGTGTTACATATATGCTGTTACCATCGATTGCTGTATTGTTTGGTCAAATCACAGAACTGCTGCTAGTTTATATGACATCCGTAGTTGAATGGTTCGTTGCATTTCCAAATGCTAGCATACAGGTATCGTTCGGTGTCACGGCATTAGTGATATGCTATATGGCAATTATCATTTTAGCAATTGTCCTGCAAAGTATAACAAAACATGATTTTCGCAGCGATAACATAGTCGAGTAATAACAGATTGAGCATGGTATAATATAGGCATATGGCAGGTCACAACAAATGGTCAAAAATCAAGCGGCAAAAAGGCGCTAACGACGCAAAGCGCGGAGCAGTATTCACCAAGCTGGGCAGTTTAATAGCTATTGCTGCGCGTGGCGGAGCCGACCCTGCAACTAATTCAGCACTGGCAATGGTGATAGAAAAAGCCAAGGCTGCTAATATGCCAAATGCTAATATTCAGCGCAGTATCGACCGAGCAAAAGACAAAAATGCCGCACAACTAGAGGAGGTTACATACGAAGGTTATGGCCCAGGTGGTGTTGGCTTGATTATCGAGGCTGCAACTGATAATAAAAATCGTACTTTTCCAGAAGTTCGTAATGTTTTGACCAAAAATGGTGGACGTATTGCCGAGCCAGGTAGTGTGGCCTTTCAGTTTGATCGAAAAGGTGTTATCACAGTATCTAGCAGCGGCGAGGATGTTTTGTTACAAGTCCTAGATGCTGGAGCAGACGATGCTATTGATGAGGATGACGAAACGGTAGTCTATACTGCAGCAAAAGATTTGGCCAAAGTGCGGCAAGCTATTGCGCAAACAGGACTAGAAATAAAAGATGCTGGTTTAGAGTACGTCCCAAAAAATACGGTGGCACTAGACGAAGAAAAATCTGAAAAGATGTTAAAACTGCTAGATCTAATAGACGATTTAGATGACGTGATAAATGTTAGCAGTAACGCTGATCTGTAAATGATATAATATAGCTTATGTTTACCCGCAAGCCACGCGATATAGTCAGCAAGGTTATAAAACTAACTACTGATACTAGTACAAAGAATGCCTCGCATACCTGGATGGCGAAAGATACATCACGAGAGGGGACATTTGGTTCGACCAGTCGCGAGACATTTGATCAAAGACGGCAGATTGATCGAGAGAGAAAAACTGTTGCTCGCTACAATGATTCACGTATTGCTAACTCGGCCACGCACGCACGCGGAGATTTAACCAGAGCTGCAAATCATGAGCGGGAAGTAATCAGAAAAAGATTTGATAGAACAAAAGATCAAGATCCTACTGTAACAAATCCAACACCACCTCAAGCTGCTGACTTTTCAACTCCAAAAGATTCATCATTCTACCCAGAATTTCGACCAAAATTATGATAGAATAACATATACTAGGGCAAGGGTTTAAGATCGTGGCGGATGTAGCTCAGTTGGTTAGAGCGCCGGGTTGTGGTTCCGGAGGCCGTGGGTTCAATTCCCATCATTCGCCCCAAGTATAGAATTTTATGAAATATCATTATCAAAAAGGCATAACGCAAAAGGACAAAAAGGGTCATAAAAAAGGATGGCTCGGATTTTTCGTGGCCATAACTGTTGTTGCATATAGTGGACTATTGTTTACAGTTCTAGATCTAAATGGCTGGCCTGTGTCTGGTGTAGATACGACCGCAAAGATAGTCAAAACAACTAAACCCAGTAACAACAAGATCTTTATACCAGCTATCAATGTTGCTGCTGATGCCAATGCCGTCAAAATCAGTGGCGACCCATCATATAGTGATGTAACTGTTTCGGGGCCTAGTTTTGGTGTTGGCGTAACACCTGCTAGCTTGCGCCAAGCTTCGCCATTTTATAACATAGACCAGCTAAAAGATGGTGATGAAATATTCCTAGACGATCAAGGTGTAAGGTATGTCTATAAAGTGTCACAGTCAAATGACGAGGACGAACAAAAGCTAACTATCAAAGCTAAAAACAAAACAATTACTGCTAAAACGATCGGTACTATTGCTTGGAATGATGGCAAACCAAGCCTGGAAGCCTTTTAGATCTCTCGGAACGATTCTATTTTTGCCCCCAAGGAATTGAGCCTATTGGCAAAATCTTCGTAACCACGGGCGATGGAATATATATTACGCAGAGTTGAAACGCCGGGGGCTGCAAGCATACCCAGCAGTATAACAACCGCAGGCCTTAACGCAGGCGGTGTGATTATTTCTGCTTTGCGCCAATCAGTTGGGCCTTCGATATATGCCCGATGCGGGTCTAATAACTCTATATTTGCGTTTAATTTGTTTAGCTCGGTCAAGTATATAGCTCGATTTTCAAACGACCAGTCATGCAATAGAGAACGACCCTTGGCGCAGGCAGCTATAACCGCAAAAAATGGTAGATTATCCATATTTATACCAGGAAATGGTAGGGCGTGAATCTTATCCATTGGTGCATGTAATTGGCTTACTTTTGTTGTTATATTAACCAGTCTAGTAAAGCCATTTCTAGCTTTGTATTCTTTGCTGATATCGTAATGGAAACCCATTCTCTCTAGTAGGTCTAGCTCTATCTCGATAAATTCTATCGGTACTCGTTTGATAGTTATTTCTGACTTTGTCACAATCGCTGCAGTTAAAAAGCTCATAGCTTCAATCGGGTCTTCACTAGGGTAGTACTCAATATTTTTGTTAATATTTTTTACACCTGTAACCTTTAGAGTTGTAGTACCAATACCTTCTATCTTTACCCCGATTGTTTGTAAAAATAGACAAATATCTTGCACCATATAGTTTGGACTGGCATTTCGTATAACTGTCTCGCCTTCAGTCATAGCTGCTGCAAACAGCAGATTTTCGGTTACAGTATCACCACGTTCGCTTAGTACCACGGTGCGAGTTGGTTTGGTTTTATTAGAAGTTACTTGATAAAATTCATCATGGGCAACTACCTGTAGTCCAAAGTGCCTCAAGCCGTCTAGATGAGGCTCAACCGTGCGTTTACCTAAATTGCAGCCGCCCGCATAAGGTATTTTGAATTTTTTGTGGCGATGTAGTAGTGGTCCCAAGAACATGATTATACTGCGTGTTCGCTTTGCTGCGTTTACATCTATGTTTTCTAGTTTTAGACGCGCAGGAGGGATGATTTCAAGGTTGTTTTGTCCGAACCAACGTACTTTTACCCCAATACTAGTTAGTACCTCGATAATACGATTTACTTCCTCGATCCTAGGAACGTGATACAAGGTTGTAGTACCGCGATTTAGCAGAGATCCACACAGCAGAGCGACTGTTGCGTTTTTGCTAGTTTTCATCTCTATCTCGCCGCTTAACTTTCGTTTACCATGTACGCGAAAGTTGACACTACCAGACTCGTTTAGATGCACTATGTCGCTAGATAGCACTTCACTAATACGAGCTAACATCTCAAGGCTGATATTTTGACCACCTTTTTCAATACGATTAACTGCACTCTGTGAGGTTGATAAACTATCAGCTAATTGTTGTTGGGTCAGCCCTCTGGACAGGCGTGACTGCTGTATTAGATGTCCTATTCTCGCTTTATAGGTGGTGTCTTTCATGTATGACAATAATATATCACTTATGATGTTAATGCAAATAGTTTTTTATATCTGATAATGAGGTGTTATACAGTATAATATAGATACTACGGCAGTCAATCTATCGGGGAAAGGATGTGGAAATGAGTGATACTGAAATCGAAGAGCTAATAAATGCTGAAAAAATACGTCAACGCTCTGGGCTAGAGCTAATCCCCAGTGAAAACTATGTTAGTGAAGATGTACTGACCGCTCTGGGTAGTGTGTTTACCAACAAGTATTCAGAGGGCTATCCTGGTAAAAGATACTATGGTGGTCAGGAAAATACTGACAAGCTTGAGACTATTGCAATAGAACGCGCCAAGAAGTTATTTGGTGCTGATCACGCCAATGTACAACCACATAGCGGTGCACAGGCCAATGAAGCGGTCTATCATGCTTGGTGCGAGCCTGGCGATACGATCATTGCTATGGACCTGTCGCATGGTGGGCACCTTACACACGGGCATCCTGTGACTATACTGGCTCGTCAATTCAATTTTGTTCGCTATGGGATCAAAGACATCTCAACAGGGGAGATTGATTACGAAGGGCTACGCCAGCTAGCGCTCAAGCACAAACCGAAGATTATCCTTGCGGGGTTCTCTGCATATCCACGTGAACTTGATTATCAAAAATTTGCCGATATAGGTAAAGAAGTTGGTGCCTTGTTGGTGGCAGATATGAGTCATATTGCAGGTTTGATCGCTGGTGGGGTAGCAAAGAATCCATTTGATTACGGATTTCATGTTATTACAACGACTACACATAAAACCCTTCGCGGACCTCGCGCAGGACTGATACTATCTAAAGGTATAGTTGGAAACCCTCTCAAGAAACCCGAGCGTACCTTAGAAAACATTCCAACCCTCATAGATCGAACCGTATTTCCTGGCCTGCAGGGTGGGCCACATATGCATGTGATAGCCGCAAAGGCAGTTGCGTTCCGAGAGGCGGCAACACCTGAGTTTAAAGAATATGCAGCGCAGATACTCAAAAACGCCCAAGCATTGGCGGCTGAGCTACAAAAGAATGGTTTTCACCTGGTTACAGGCGGAACAGACAATCACTTGATGTTGATCGATGTAAAGAAAAGCTTTGATGTTGATGGTGATGAAGTGCAAATTGCACTGGATAAAGTCGGCATCACAGTCAACAAGAACGCAATTCCAGACGATCTGCTGCCAGCTTTTCGGCCGAGTGGTATTCGGCTAGGCACACCAGCAGTCACAACCCATGGTTTGAAAGAGAAGGATATGGCACAAATAGCATTATGGATCAAAGAAGTCATAGATAGCAGAGATGATGATGATAAACTATCTCAGATCAAACAATCAGTGACTGAGTTTGTAGCCAAGTTCAAATAATAGGCAGTCGTAATAAACAGTTAGCGACGCAATATCTGTGCACTTAATTTCTTGTCAAATCAAAACGCATGGTCCATAAGTTCCATGCGTTTTGTGTATTCAGTAACTAAGCTAATTTATAAGCTTATAGTACTGTACAAGTTCCCGAAGTCACACCACCTGTAATCTGTGAAGAAGCAACAACAGGTATGCTACCAGCGACAAAGTCGAAATAAGCAATCCTATATCCAACACCAGATCCACAAGTTTCGTATCTTACTGTTGTTGTACCGTTCGCACTAGTAGGTGTACCTATAGTTACGCCTGTAGGTAGAGATGCAACGTTTCCGCTAAACTGTGATGTTAGGGTTGGGTAGCTACCAGCACCTGCATCAGCAGCGTATGCTTCTGCTTTCTTTTGTACAGCGACTGCGTTTGTTTGTGCTTTTGTAGTGTTAGCACGTGCAGTAATACCTGTATAAGCCACGATTACCAATGCCGCCAAAATACCAATGATCACAATAACGATCAAGAGTTCGACGATAGTGAAACCGCTTTCTTTTTGTTTCATAGTTTTAATATTGTTAAAGGTCATCTTTTGCCCCCTAATTAATTTGTTGTATGTACAAAGGATATACCAATTTAACCATAAGTGCAATAGTTTTTTCGTTTTTTTAGTTGTTCAATCTAGCAACTCGCAGGCTAGTAGTGTTTTCTACCGTATCTCCACCCGCCTCTAGTGATGCTGTGATACTGATTGTCGCACTTCTGGCCAGAGTGGTATTTGTTGTAACAATATCGTTATTTATACCGGTGTAATATGTCACAGTAAAGCTACTGAGCTTATCAGCTCTAATTAATACTAGATCTTCTGATGTACATGTCAGACAGGTTTGCTTCGCCAGTTTGGCTCCACAAATTGCAGGTGCAGGTGATGTGTTATCTATCAGAGTGCGCCTGTACAAAGTTTCGTTTCTGACATAATAAATAGTTACAATAGGCAATATATTAACAGCATTCAGGTTTGTTACGTTGCTGCAAGCAGCAGTGTCTTTGAACGCAGGTATAACTTTGGTCCCGCTGCTGTCATTGGGATTAACTATTTGATCATATGTTTGGATGCGCAGCACTGTTGTCCCCGACGGAGGCGAGCTATAATTATTAGAGTTGCTGTCACTAAAATTAGACGGCAATGTAGATAATAATGCCGAGCTATTATTGACATCACTCTCGATTGAATCTAGGGCTTTTTCCTGTTGTTGCATCAATATACTTTTTGCATTTGGCCTAACTGTGCTGGATACAAGCGTTATTAATATGGCAACAATTGATATTGCCACTAATATCATCACAGGTGTAACAACTGCAACCTCGACTAGCGTAAATCCACGTTGTTTTTTAGTTGACGTATGTTGCATGAGACACCTTTGAGTTAGTTCCATATGTAACTGTTGAAACTAGTTTAATAACGTCATAGATTGCTGTACATCCATATGGAAAAGACGCTGTAACAACCTCTGTTACAGAGCCTAGCTCGGGGTAGCTACTATCTGCGCCAGTAGTGCTTATTAGTGAGGTGGTATTTGTCGAGCAAGTTAGGTTTGTACTGGCAGCGGTCGGATAGCGACGCATATTTGAGTATGCCAAACTGCTGGCTTGTGACATGTTACGGGCGCTAGCATTGACACTAACTAGCACAACGAACAACTGATAGAATACGCCCACAAACAAAGCAGCAACTATGATGCTTGTCAAAAGTTCTACGACAGTGAAACCAGATTGCTGTGTACTCATAATGCTTATATATATTTAGTATAAACCATCGCTACTGCTTTTTTGACTCTTGACCTTGATGATGGCATCTTGACCTTCAGAATAATAGTATATGTTGTATTTGACACAGTTATTGATGAGCCTAGGTGCAATTCTGGATTGGTTTTCCGAACCTACTTTGCCAGTAGTCGCACTTGTTCCCGCACCTGTAGTGACATTACCAGTTGCATATACACATAAAGAATTCAGTGCATCTAATGGCTGGTATACATATACATCATTGTTTTTGCCTAGTGTTACACCACCGGCAGTGTCGGTAGAGTTATTAAGATCTGCTGTCGTCGTAGCAGCTACTAAACTGAAAGTTAGCACTACTGCATTACTCATCATAAATGGGCTTTTCAAGGCATCAAGGCGTATGTTTTGTAAAATAGTTGTGCTTTGGGCGTGTGCGGTGGATGTAAGTAGCCTAGTGCTGGGGTAACCCATTGCAACAGCATCATTTACGCCAGAGTCACCGCTTGGAATTATCACACCTTCTATATTACCGTTATCGTATACGTCCTGAAATGTTAGACTAATTGCCTTTACATCATCCGCCCTTGACTTGTCACGAGCTATCATCTGAGAACGTAGCATCTGTACTGTACCTAGTGACAGCAGTATACCCATGATAGCAATAACTAATATTAGTTCAACTACACTAAATCCCTTGGTCCTCATATCCCAACCTCCTCTGGCTCTTGTTCCAGCTCAATACGAAACTTGTCTCGTACAGTGTTAATAATATGCTCTCTCAGTCTTATTAATCCTTGATATGTACCGTTGCCTTGATTGGTAATAACTAGTGCGTTGTTATCATAAACTTTGAAACCTTCCATCTCGAGCCCTTTGATTCCAGAGTTTTCAACTAGCCATCCAGCCGCAATCTTCGATAGATTATCGCTCATCGGGAATATCTGAACGTCAGGGTATTCTTTTCTCATATTCTCAGCCAGCCAGTTTTCGATCATAGGATTTCTAAAGAAAGAGCCTGTATTAGGAATAGCTGTAGGGTCAGGGAGTTTTGTTGCACGAATCGCAATAACAGCACTGCGCAAGTTTATAGGGCTATAGTCAGTAATTTGGTTTTTGTCCAAATATTGCTGCAGGGATGCATAAAATGGTGGCTCCATGATAGTTTTTCGCAGTTCCAGGTTAATGCTAGTTATAATATAGCGCCCCTTGTTTTTTGGATCGTTAAATATGCTTTTTCTGTATGTAAAGTCGCAGTCTGTATTACTAAAATTCACAAATTGCTTTGTTTGGGTGTCAAAAGCTTCTAGCTCGATTAATGTATCTGCAATTTCTTGTCCATATGCACCTATGTTCTGAACTGGTGCGGCACCACAACATCCTGGTATTGCGGACAGGCATTCGATGCCGCTCAGCCCGCTTTCTGCTGTACGTTGTACGACCGTATCCCAATTTTCTCCAGCGCCAATTTTTATCTTTGTCGATGACGGGTCTTGGTCGTATATTTCATAGCCTTTTATTCGATTCAGTATAACCAAACCATTAAATCCGTTGTCGCTGACTATTACATTACTACCTTGCCCCAAGGTTAATACAGGCATATCGCCAGCCTGCTGTACTAGTGAAACTAACTCTTCTTTTGTATTAGCAGTTGCTAGGTATCGTGCTGGCCCACCAATTTTCATAGTTGTGTAATCTTTTAGCTGTATATTTTCTTGCATAACTAGGCATAAGTATAATGATATGTCTATCTATTCACAAGGGGTTCTATCTGTTATAATG
>CAYGDZ010000019.1:0-10098 GCA_964348805.1 uncultured Candidatus Saccharibacteria bacterium
GCTTTTCGGTTGCAATAATGGTACAGCCTGACGTGACATGTTAGAACCTGTCAAACTTCGGTCAATACGGTTTTTCTCGATAAACGGAATCAAACTAGCTGTTGAACCTAGAATCTGTCCGATTGCTGCGTCTACAAATGTAATTTCGCTAGCGTCGACTTCTTCTGGTACTAGGTTTTTGCGTGCGCTAACACGTGTGGCTTTGAATTTACCATTTTTGTCTAGCTCGTTACCGGCCTCGGCGATGATTTCGCGAGCTTCGGCAGCTGCATCCATATATATAACTTCGTCAGTTACCTTGTTTTTGACAACACGACGGTACGGAGTTTCAACAAATCCATATTCGTTGATACGTGCATAGCTGGCAAGGTTTAGCACCAAACCAATGTTGGCACCTTCTGGAGTTTCGACAGAACAAATACGACCATAGTGGGTTTCGTGGATATCACGAACCTCTAGGCCGGCACGTTCACGGCTCAGACCGCCAGGACCCATAGAACTGAGGCGCCGTTTGTGTGATAGCTCAGCTAGTGGGTTAGTTTGGTCCATAAATTGTGAGAGCTGTGAGCTCGCGAAAAATTCACGAACTGCTGCAACAATTGGACGAGCATTTATTAGTGCACCAGGGGTAACAGTTTCGAGATCGCTCATACTCATGCGGTCCATAGTGTTACGTTGCATACGCAGCATACCGATACGGAACTGACGAGCAACCAATTCACCAACTAGTTTCACACGACGGTTTGATAGTGCGTCGATGTCATCTGCAGGTTCTTGGGTATTGTTTAGGCGGATCACCTCTTTGATAATCGCGACTAGGTCTTCTAGACGCATGACTCGGTTGTCAGTAGTATTATTTACTTTCAAACCTAGACGTTGGTTGATTTTGTAACGACCAACTCGGCTAAAGTCAAAACGTTTAAAGTCAAAGAACATTCGTTCGATCATGCCCTTTGCGTTTTCAACAGTAGCTAGATCACCCGGTCGCAAACGTCGGTAGACTTCGATCAAAGCTTCGTTTGTACCACTGCTAGGGTCTTTGCCAATTGTTGTGTCGATGTAGTTTATTTCACCAGTGTCGACATCTTTGAATAGCTCTTTGATAGCTGTGTCTGTACCGTAACCTAGGGCACGTAGTAGAGTTGTAACTGCGATCTTTCGGCGACGATCGATTTTTACATACAAAACACCTGCAGCGCTGGTTTCAAATTCTAACCATGCACCACGGCCTGGTATCAACTTCGCACCATATTGGTTACGAACTGCACCTTTGTTAGCAGTAAAGAATACACCAGCAGAACGGATAAGCTGAGACACAACCACACGCTCAGAACCGTTAATGATGAATGTACCGCGTTCGGTCATCCATGGGTAGTCACCTAGATAAATTTCACTGTCTTTTACTTCGCCAGTTACTTTGTTTGTTAGCTCAACGCGAGCTTTCAGTGGCGCTTCGAAACTGACATTGTTGTGACGAGCGTCGGCTTCGGTGCATTTTGGATCTTCAAAACTATAATCTTTAAAGCGTAGTTCTAGTTTTTGGCCAGTGTAATCTTCGATTGGGTTAACTTCGGCGAAAATCTCGCTCAGTCCTGTTTCGATAAATTCTTGCCATGAATCTGTTTGATGTTTGATTAGGTCTGGTAGGTCTAAAACGGTTGCGTTATCAGTAAAATAACGCCTCGCTTGCGTTTTGCTTGTTGCCATATAAAAAATGGTCTCCTGGTTCTTGTTAGTGGTTGATACTTAGGGCGCCGAATCTACTAAGTTGAGAGTTATTTAACTCTGTGGGTAAGCATTTCTAACCGAGAGCCACCAAGGCCAAATGCATAAAAACCCAACTTACACTAATTCATTACACACCATTGTGAGGGGTGAAAAGCAAACTGTCAAGGGTTTTATTAGGCTTTTTTGATAATTTGGTCTACTATACCGTATTTTTTGGCTTCTTCCGAGGTCATCCAGAAATCTCGTTCGACGTCTTGTTCAATCTTTTTCAAAGGCTGAGACGTATTCTTGGCCATAATTGCGTTTAGTAACTTCTTTAGACGAATGCTTTCACGCAGTGTAATTTCTTGATCCGTAACTTTGCCGCGAGTGCCGCTAGAAGGTTGGTGAATCATAACTGTAGAGTGTGGCAAGAGCGATCGCTTGCCTTTTGTACCGCTGCTTAGCAAAAACGCTGCAGCAGATGCCTGTACGCCAATACCAATAGTTTGAATATCTGGCTTGATGTATTGCATTGTGTCATATATAGCCAATGCGTCATATACACTTCCGCCCGGGCTATTGATATAAAACATGATGTCTTTTTTGCTGTCTTCACCTGCTAGAAATAGTAGTTGAGCAACGACTAGATTTGCGGTGTGTTCGTTTACGTCTTCGCCCAAAAAGATTATGCGGTCTTTTAACAAGCGACTATAGATGTCGAAGGCACGCTCGCCATCGCTAGATTTTTCGACAACTGTTGGGACTAGATAGTTAGTAGGCTTTGTCATACAAATAATTATACGCCAATTAGCACTTGGGTCAAGTGAGTGCTAGCTATAAATATCGAGAGTGTCTGGAATCCCTGATCTTCTAGCAAGATCCTTTTCTGCTTCCTTTATACTTATTTGTTTAAGCTCTGCGTGTCTCTTTAGTATATCACTTGCCATCAAGTCAGCTTTCCAGCCCAATAAAGTTATATCTGGCACTAGATCTACTGATTGCAACTTCCAGTCTCGGCTGAACTTACCACTTGCATTAAACACGATTCCTGTAAAAGGATTTTCTGTAACGGATGATATTGTACCGACCATATCAAGAGCGCCCCCGTCACTTATCAGGTGTGCGGCTTCTATATAAACTACACCAGGCATATTTAAACGGGTAGAACCAACAAAACCTGGCGCTGTGATCGATCGCACTGCTAGATTATCCAACTCTTGATTACTCAAAGCTAGTTGATGAGTCTCGCTGCTAAAAACTCCTTTTTTATACTCAAAAGGTAAGACTATACCATCTTCTGTTTGAAGAGGGCCTTCCCCTTTAATTACTTCACCTATATCCTCGGTTGCCATATTAAATTTTATTATAGCACAAAATAGGTAATTTAGCTATTTAGTTCAACTAGTCGATCGAGGGTTTTTTCGGTAGCTATACGGTTACGAATATCGTTCTTGGCTTCTGGAGTTTCTAGTTGTAGGCGCATGTTTGGGTCTGGGTACTGTAGCAGTAGCTGTTGGTGTCGGACTTCTACATCATCTTCGTCAACTTTGATCTTTTCTAACTTGCTGACCTCTGATAATACTAGTGCAGCTTGGACACGCTTCTCGGCAGCATCGTGCAATTCACCTTTTTCCCAGGCTTCGCGAGTTAGCTTTTTATCCTGTAGATATTGCTCTAGGCTCATGCCACGTGACATTAGGTTTTGGGTGAAATCAGTCTCGATACTCTTCATCTGATCAGCAGTTAGGGCTTCTGGAACAGTTAGCGTACTGGCTTTTACCAGTTCGTCCACTAATTGATCTTTTAGGGCTTCGGCAGCTTCATGCTCACGTTGTGACTTGATCTCGTTCTTGATGTCGGCTTGTAGTTCAGCGACTGTGGCGAATGGTCCGCACTTTTTGGCAAATTCGTCATCTACCTTTGGTAAACTTAGCTCTTTAATGGCTTTTATCGTGACCTCGAACTTGCACTTTTGACCCGCCAAATGCGCGGCTTGATAGTTTGCTGGAAATGTTACAGATAGATCAAATTTATCACCAACTTTTTTGCCGATTAGACCTTCTTCGAAACCTGGTATAAAGCTCTTGCTGCCGATAATCAACGGATAGTCAGCGCCTTCACCGCCAGCGAATGCCTCGCCTTTACTATCGAAACCTTTGAAATCGATAGTTGCTTCGTCACCATCTTTTGCTGCGCGCTTGACTTCCTTTTTGTCAGAAAAACCACTGCGCATACGTTCGATAACTTCATCGACGTCTTTTTTTGTAATAGAAATATTTGGTTTGGTGACTTTTAGCTTTTTGTAATCACCCAGTTTGATCGGAGGTAGTACTGTAACTTCAGCTGTAAATTCTAGTGTCTGTCCTGGGACATATTTTTTAACGTCAACTTCTGGACGATCGATTGGTTGTAATTTTTCGCTCTCAAAGGCTTCGGGAACGGCGCGGTTGATTGCGTCACCCATAGTGTGGGAGTCTAGCTCTTCACTAGAAACTTGTTGTTTAACAACCTTGGCTGGAACTTTGCCTTTGCGAAAGCCAGGGACTTTCAATTCGTTGCCCATATGAACTAGGGCGACTTGCTCGGCACCTTCTAACTCTTTGGCGCTAAGGGTTATGGTTAATTGGACTTTTGTAGTGGATAGGTTTTTTCTAGTTACTTTCATAGCTAACCAGTGTAACATCCCTCTTGACTTTGCGCTAGACAGAACGGAAGTGCTTGTGTTTAAATATAGCCAACTAATAAAGGGATATTTAATCGTGGATGACAACTCAAATTTCGCAGGCGCAACAGACGCCAAACCTAGTAAAAAGAAAACTATATGGTTAGTAATCATCATAATCGCCTTGATAGCTAGCAATACCGGCTGGGCGTTGTTTTACATGAAACAACAGGGTGAGCTAAACGCAAAGATCAGTATTTTGACTGTACAGGTCGCAAAATTAAAGAAAGATAACAAAGCGCTGCAAGATGAGATAGACGAGACGGCAGATGCCGAAGCCGATAGCGGATACCGTGAGATTCCGGAACTAGGGGTCAAGTACAAACTAGATAGCGATACAAAAGATCTGACCTACAGCTACAACGGGGTCAAAGACAGCGAGACAATTAGCTGGTCTACGATCAAATTGTCTAACAAATCTACCGATAGCGACGGATGTAATAGCTATGACGGTGCGGTTATGGTGTGGAGTAAGAAAGCCAGCGAACTATCTGATGACAAAGGCAAAAAAGTTGGAACTCAAACAATCTATAGCACTGCGCCTGATGGCGGAGATTCACTGCGACCTGCAAACTGTCAGGACAAGACACTGCTAGATGCCGCACGAGCTGCTGAAAAGAAAGCCTACGACTCGCTAAAACCTATTTAGTTAGGCTACTGTCTTAGATATATCTTCTAAACTCAGCTTTTGTTCGTTGCTAGTTGCTGTTTCTTTCAGCGTATAGACTTGATTATTGATTTCTTCTTCGCCTATGAATAACAGGTACGGGATATTCTTTTTCAGCGCATTCTTGATCTGTTTTTCTGATTTTTTACCAGATAGATCAACTGCTACATTGATTCCCTTTTCGCGTAGATCTTGCGCAACCTTTTGAGCATCAGTTAGAACATCGCCAATCACTACAACGTAAATATCTGTTTCGCTAGGTTGTTCCGGCAATAGTTTGTTAGATTCTAAAAAGTTTTGGAAAGTCACGTCGCCCATGCCGAAACCAACCGTCGGCACTGGTTCAACGCCAAATTCGCCAACCAGTCCGTCGTAGCGTCCACCGCCGAATAGTGAGCGGGTGTTTTCTGGATTTTTATCGAATACTTCAAATACTACGTCTGTGTAGTATTCAAAACCACGTGTCAGGGTTTCTTGAGTCTCAACTTTTACACCGCGGGCTTCAAGTTGTAGTTTCATCTGTTTAACTTCGTGACTAGGACCATCATTTTCCAGAAAATTCAGTAATTTTTCTGGATCTTCCAGATGTTGAGATAACTTATCGACTAATATACCTCTGTCTAGCTTTTCGTACTGGTCTAATATTCTTAATACATCTTTTTGATTTGTTTTCAGTCCAACCTCGGGGTCATTAATTCGCTTGTCTAGTAGTTTTCGAGAGTTAATCCTAATCTCATAATCATCTTCTTCTGCACCAAATTCCTTCATCATGGCATCAACAATTAGAATGTTCTCTATGTCCGCTTCGACACCCTCTATCCCGAATATATCAACATTCAATTGCCAAAATTCGCGCAAACGCCCACGTTGTTGGCGTTCGTAGCGGAAACAATTCGGAATGCTATATAGACGCAGCGGGTAACCAAGCTCCTGGCGCTTACCAGCAACCATACGACTGACTGTTGGTGTCATTTCTGGACGCATAACAACTTTGCGGCCACCACGGTCTTCGAAGTTGAATGATTGATCATTAACGATTTCCTCGGATGTTTTTGCGGTATAAAGCTCTAATGGTTCCAGTATTGGACCATCGTACTCTTCGTATCCAAAGCTTTCGACGACTTTGCGCCATTTGGCAAACATCCATTTGCGGGTTCGCATGTCATCGGGATAAAAGTCTCGTGTTCCTTTGTAGGGTTGGGTAGATAAACTCATAACTTCTGTTAATTATAGCAATAACACAGAAAAAAACCGAGCGTAAAACTCGGTTCTTTTCATGGTGGGCGCTGAGGGACTCGAACCCCCGACCCCCTCGGTGTAAACGAGGTGCTCTAGCCAACTGAGCTAACAACCCATAAAGCCGTGGTGCGCGAGAGAGGACTTGAACCTCCACGCCCGAAGGCACTAGTTCCTAAGACTAGCGCGTCTACCAATTCCGCCACTCGCGCAAAAATTGAGGCTCCATAAATTCTACCGTAAAATTTACTTTGTTACAACCTCGGTAGATTGTCTGCGAATTTTCCGCTGTTGTAGTCTTCGTTTAGCTTTGCTGTGTCTTTACTACTAGCAATCTTTACACCTGGGTTGAATATATTGTTAACATCGAATATCTCTTTTATCTTTGCAAAGAGCTCTAGTTCGCTAGATGTAAACTGAATAGAGTTTTGCTCGACCCTAGAACGGCCCTCTGCGTATTCACCAGCAATGCCACCATCGTGTTTTAGAACTAGCTGGTAATATTCGTCAACTAATTTACTGACTTTGTTGCGATCACTGAGGTTTTTCAGATCCAGTAGCGCATGTGCATGTACAACACCAGTCCCTAGGTGCGCAGAAAACAATAGTTTTGTACGGTGAGATTTTGCAAGGTCATGTGCGGCTTCGATAAAATGGACCACTTCGCTGACAGGTAACAGTGCGTCATCAACAACTGGCGCTGATGCTTTGTGATCATCACCACTTTGTGACAGTGCGGTCTGTACCCTGCTGTAGATCTGCCATATTTCACCTGCTGATTCTATGTCACCGTCGCTGATAGCGGTTTGGTGGCCGAGCTTTTCGATAGTCTTGGCGATCTTTTTTGCTTTTGCCTTGGCTTTGCGACCAACATCACTGAGCTCTATGAATAATATTCCTGCTGGCTTGGTGTCTGGATCGTCGTCGGGCAAAATATCAGCTAGATTGATGTCTATTTGCTCTAGACTGGGGCCATCGACATATTCTAGTTTGTCTGGTGAGTATTTTGTAACTGCATTTACGATTTGGTCTATGTTATCGGTAGATGATAGGGTCGCGGCAATTGTCTCTTTTTGCGGGTGGTATACGCCTAGCTTTAGGATTGCTTCGCTGATAATCCCCAAGGTACCCTGAGAACCAGCGATTAATGGAGTCAGATCAAAGTTCCCTTTGCGATCCTTTACCCTGGCGATACCGTAACCTGCAGAGGTTTGTTTTTGCGAAAGACCATCGATGGTTTCTTGGTTGTCATCGATCAAGGCGTCTAGTTTACGGTAGATCTCGCCTTCTGACCCACTGAGACCTTTCTTTTTGCTGAGCTGACGTTTGCTCATACGACCGGTCTGCAGTACATCGCCGTTGCTGAGAACTAGTTCTAGCTGATCTACCCACCCACAAGCGTCACCAAATTTTATGGCTCCTGCGCCATAGCTGTTGTTTGCTATCGCACCACCAACTGTTCCGTTGGGGTTAGCAACGTCGACAGGCCATTGCAACCCATGCGTTCTCATAGTCTGTTGCAAGTTTGCCACGCTAACACCCGGTTGTAACCTAGCTAGTTTCTGCTTGGTATCGACTTCAAAAATTGTGTCAAAATGTGTTGGCATAGATAAAATTGCGCCGGAGCCTATCGCAGCGCCGACTTTACTGGAGCCACTGCCTCGTACTGTTAGAGGTAGAACATGGCCTTTCTGAGCTAGCTGCCAGGCAAAGTGAGTTGCTTTTCGCAAGTCGTTCGTATCATATGGATAGGCTGCCAAGATTGGCATTGCTTTTAGAACACTTCCGTCTGCAGATAATTCAGTACGCACATCCTTGCCGCTCAGTACTTCACCACGTAGGTGGCTGGCAAGATAACTCGCAATTTTACTCATAGATTTCCCTCTCTATCATTTGGTTATTATCATACCACAAGCGCGATTGGCCAGCCAAGGTTTGTTATGGTGTGTTGTATACTTTTTCGGTTTCCGACGACCAGTTGGTCACATTAAAGTATCTGTCAGTCGAACTAACCAGCGCATCAGTCTTGGTTATGGATTGTGTACCTCCTGTCGTCGTGTAGCTCAGACTAGAACGATACAATGCAACCGCTGGCGCGTCGTCTACCCACTTTTTGGCAAAGTTAGCATATTTGGCGTCACGCTGTGCGGTATTTGATCTGCCTCTGGCAGTGACCAGCGCATCATCTGCAGAAGGGGATACGTAGTTAGAAAAATTTAGACCCGTGTTAGAAGCTTGTGAAGAGTGCCAAAAAGCGTACCCATCAGGGTCTCCACCCATTGAAAGTTCATACACTAAAATATCGTATGCCCTAGGGCGCAGTATAATTTGCTGTATTTGTTGTGGATCTATTAGTTGTGTCTCGGCCTTTATACCTAGTTGTTTCCAATGACGGCTCAGCAACCCGACTAGTTTTCTATAACTACTGGTATCGACTGAAACAATACGAAGCTTTAATGGCTGGCCTGCTTTGTAACGTATTCCGTCGCTACCCTTTACCCAGCCCGCGGCGTCTAGTAACTGGCTGGCGGCTGTAACGTCATAACCTGGCTGTATAACTTGGTTTGCAATCGGGGTTTGGTCGTTGATAATCGGACCCTCTAGTACTTTTTTACCGCCCAGTTCGCTTCGTAGCTTTTCTCTATCTAGCCCCTGAACCAGCGCTTTGCGCACGTTTTTATCTTTTAGAATTATATTGTCTGTTTTAAATAGCGCAAAGACTCCGTTATTTAGTGCTACATCCGTACTTTGCAGCCTAGTTGTATTCACTTTGACACCGCTAGCGGCATTGACCTCGCGCTGCTGGACGCCCTTTACTAGATCTTCTCTGTTGCCATATACATACAATGAAAAACGCGACAATTTGCTGGGGCCATCCCAATATTCTTCGTACCTATCTAGCTGCAAGGCTTTTTTGTCCTTGCTAGCGTCTATAGTTTGCAAGTCAACATAGCTAAAAGGCCCGCTGCCCACTGGGTTGCCGTTGAATTCATTCTCTTGCAATTGTTCTGGTGGTACTTTGCCCAAAATATGTTCCGGCAAAATAGGGAACGTCATAGCAGACGCAAACGGAGCATAACTGGTTGGTAGCGTAAATACAACCTGCTGTGGCGTAGTCGCAGCTACCTCAATGTTTTGCCAGCTAGAATAGTGCCTGGAGCCAGTTTTTGGATCTTGCATTGTACGAACTGTATATACAACATCCTGCGCGGTCAGTGGTTTTCCGTCATGCCACTTTACGTTTGGCTTTAAATTCACTGTGTATGTTTTGCCATTTGGGCTGATCTGGTAGTTTTGAGCAACGTCACCTTGTAAGCGGCCGACTTTGTCATAGCTTAGTAGTCCTGAGAACATCAGCTTGCTGGCAGATATTTCTGCGTCGCTACTAGCAAATAGTGGGTTCAAGTTGTTCAAAGGCCCTAGCACTCCTTCGCCATATGCGCTGTTTTGCATTGGTTGATCTACCTGAACATAATTTTGATCGAACATCACCTGTGCAACGTTCAAGCTAATCAAAACTAGCAACAACAGCAACCATCCGAATAGATGACGGCGGATGTGCTGTAGGTTTTCTAAGCGACCCAGCAAGAATTTTCTAGCATGTCTAGCGGTCGCAACCTCAACTTTTTTTGACTGTTTGTCGACTTTTTTGAGGTCGATTCTGCTTAACCTATGCCAACGTTTCTTTTTTTCGGGTTCCATATTAAATTATGCGAGGATTAGTCCAGCCAAGAGTGAGCCGACAAAAATAACCGCCAAAATT
>CAYGDZ010000020.1:0-9504 GCA_964348805.1 uncultured Candidatus Saccharibacteria bacterium
AGGTCGGCTTTTTTGGGCAAAATAGGGGAGGTGTAATAGGGGAATACTTTTCGCAATAATCGCAGAGCTTTTTTGACTGCCCAACCGTTATAGTACGGACCGTAATATTCCGCGCCATCATCGCTGGGTTGACGAGTTGTCGTTACGCATGGCACATCGTCACGCATATTAATTCGCACAAAAATCTGGCTTTTGTCATCACGCAGTAACACGTTGTAGCGCGGTTTATAGCGTTTGATCATTTCAGACTCTAGAAAAAGTGCATCAATCTCACTCTCGGTCTCTGTCCAGTCTGTCATGTCTATCTCAGCAACCAAAGCCTGCGTTTTGACATCTTTGTCAGCAACATTTTGAAAGTACTGTCGTACACGATTTTTTAGAACTGCCGCTTTGCCCACATATATCACTTCCCCACTGTCAGATTTGTGAAAATACACACCGGCACTGCGTGGTAAAGTTTTTAGCTTGTCTTGTAACTTCTTGTTCATTACTTGTGTTTGGTCTTTCTTATAAGTAAAAGCATATAAACACCGTATAAAGTCGCAGTACTAACACCGATCATTAATGATAGTTCGAGAGAAACCTGAGGAATAAAATGAAAAAAAGCATGCATAACCGCTGAACCTATAAAAATGATCATCGTAAAAATTCCAGACAGACCAAGAAAAGCTGGCAATAAGCCAATGTAACCCCAATTAGTATCTTTTTTACTCACGTGCCGTACCGCCGATCTTCGCTTTTGCACGGCAATTTTCGGTATGGAATAGTTTTGATTCATCAGTCTTGCATTTCTCGCATATCAAGACTAGGTCGTTACATGCTACCCACTGACAGTTCTCGAAATTACTAGTCTTGCCATTGCAATGTACGCATTCGCCAATAACTTTTGCCTTATCGCTAAATTCTACCGCCATGCGATTGTCAAAAACCCGCAAGCTGCCCTCCCAAAATCCGTCATCTTTGTAGGCTTCGCCGTATTTTACTATGCCGCCATCAATTTGATAAACGTCCTTGAAACCACGTTTTTTCATCATAGAACTGATCACTTCACAACGAATACCGCCCGTACAATAAGTGATAACTTTTTTATCTTTTATTTCATCATACTTGTTGCTTTCGAGCTCGTTTATAAAATCTCGTGATGTATTGGTGTTCGGGACAACAGCGTTTTTGAACTTGCCAATACTGGCCTCGTGCTCGTTGCGACCATCAAAAAACACTACATCATCACCGTATTCCTCTATTAGTTCATGAACTTGTTTAGGTTTTAGATGTTTGCCGCCGCCTATTACACCTTTTTCATCAACATCAAATTCGTCATCACTATTTTTAAAACCCACCAATTCACGACGATGCTTTACGCTCATACGTGGGAAATCTTCGCGCGAGCCTTCACTCCACTTGAACATTGTCTTTTTGAAGCCTGGAAACTGCTTTGTGGCTTTGATATATTTTTTCAGATCAGTAATTTCACCACCAACAGTTCCATTAATACCATGACGACTGACCAATATTCGCCCGCGCAGATTTAGGCTATCACAAAGTGTTTTTTGCCACAGTTTCACAACCTCCGGATCTTTGATTGGTGTGAATTTGTAATAGAGTAGGATCTTTTGCACTGACCGTTCCTATTAAACTATTTCTCTTCGGACTTGGCTTCTGAATCACCGTCGGGTTTTTCACCTTCTTCAGATTCTTCACCCTCAGTAACTTCACCATTCTCTGATTCTACTTCTGATTCGTCTTCGGCGTCACCACCGGCTGCCTCGTTAGCAGCAGCTAGAGCGCTAGGTTCGTACACGCTAGCAATTGTAATATCCATATTTTCTTCAGCCAATTCAACGCCACTAGGAATAGTTAGATCACCAATCGTGACACCTTGTCCTGGCTCTTCTAGCTCTATAATAGAGACTTCTAGCGAATCTGGTAGATCCTTTGGCAGTGCACGTACAACTAGTGTTTCCAAAGTTTGCAGTACAACTAGACCTGCACGTTCAGCAGCACTTTCGCCTACACCAACTAGCTTCACAGGTATGCTAGTTTCAACTTTGTCACCTGCACGAACAGCGTGGAATGACACATGATTTAGCTTGTGTTTTACAGGATCAATCTCGATATGTTTGATAAGTCCTAGTTTTTTATCACCCTCGATCACTAGATCGATCATGTGGTGCTTGCCGGCTTTTGCAACAACCTTTTGGATTGCAACTTCGGGCGCCTGAACGTTAATCGCATCGAAACCATGGCCGTATACTACACCTGGTGTTTGTCCACTTTTTCGCAGTCCCGCAACTTTTTTACCTGTTGCAGTTCGTTTTGTTAGAGTCAAAGAAATACTGTCGCTCATAATTGTTGTTTTGTAACCTCCGTTTTCAACTAGAACTATTATAACATGCTATAGTAATATGCATGATTCCTGGAATGGACCTTGTAGATTTTATATCACTAGTCGGCCTAATTGGCGTTGCACTAGTCGTGTATGCCGAGAGCGGTTTGCTGATCGGTTTTTTCTTGCCTGGCGACAGCTTGCTACTAACAACAGGATTACTGACTCATAGGGGGGTTATTAATCAGGATATCCATCTAGTGGTGGCTATCCTATTTATTGCGGCAGTGCTGGGTGATAATACTGGTTATTGGTTTGGAAAAAAAGCTGGGCGTCGGCTGTTTAGACGCAAAGATTCAGCTATATTTCACAAGAGTAATCTAGAAAAGGCTGAAGATTTTTATGAAAAGCACGGCAGTAAAACTATCGTGCTAGCTCGCTTCGTGCCTTTCGCCAGAACATTCGCACCTATAATAGCCGGAATATCACACATGAAATATTCGACATTTGTCATATTTAATATAGTTGGTGCATTGTTGTGGGCTGTTGGCTTAACCTACCTAGGTTACTATGCTGGTGCATGGCTAGAAGAACGTGGTGTGGATATCGACAAATACTTACTGCTTATCATTGCATTTATCGTTTTTCTGTCGATACTACCTCCATTAATACATGGTCTAAAAGACAAAGAGCGTCGACAAAATATCAAGGCAACTATAAAGAAGACCGCTTCGCGCAAAAAGAAAAAATAGCTTAACTTAACCCGTACAGGTTCTTTATTTTTGATAAAACTTCTTCGTATTTATATTCCACACCTAAACAAATGTCAGCATTGACAGATTTTTTACATGACTCTAGCTGTTCTATGAAAGTATCTATCATTTTTACTAGTTTTTCATCACCATCATCATTTCTACTATTTAAACGAGCTACTAGTATTTTTTTCGGAACTTCAAATCGTATGATGCAAGGCTTGGCTTCTAGTCGTCTAACATGATCAAAATAAATATTCCAAGCACGATCCAAGCTTGCATCTAAAATTACTAGCTTGTTAGGACTATAGGCCATGATGTCATCAATAATTAATTTACTAATAGGTATCATACTCATCTTATGAGGATCATGACCTATGCCTTTTATTATTTGACGTATTTCATCATGTCTAACATATTGAGCTTGTAGATCATCGGTTAGCTTCTTTGCCAATGTAGTCTTTCCGCTGCCTGGAGTGCCACTAAAAATTATGAATATTTTTTCATGACTAGTATCCGTGTATTGTAGTCGTGTTCTATAGATGTCTGCAATTTTTTGATTAAAACTGGAATCCTGCATGATTACACTATAATATCCTTTTTAAATATTGGCCTGTGTAGGATTTGGGATTTTTAGACACTACTTCTGGTGTACCAGTTGCGACGATCTGACCGCCGCCCGCGCCGCCTTCTGGTCCCATGTCTATCAAATGATCTGCCGATTTAATCACATCTAGATTGTGCTCGATGATCAACATTGTGTTACCGCCAGATACTAGCTGTTGCAAAATATGCAGTAGCTTCTTGACGTCAGCACTATGTAATCCTGTTGTAGGCTCGTCCAAAATGTATAGTGTTTTACCTGTCGAGCGCTTGCTCAGTTCTGTCGCTAGTTTAATACGTTGAGCTTCACCACCACTAAATGTCGTTGCAGGCTGTCCCAATGTAATGTAGCCTAGTCCGACCTCTAGTAATGTTTCTAGTTTTCGTGAAATACCAGCTTGAGCTTGGAAAAATTTTGCTGCTTCTTCGACTGTCATTGATAGAACATCAGAAATTGTTTTATCCTTGTAGGTTATTTCCAAGGCTTCACGGTTGTAGCGTTTGCCTTTACAGACCTCGCAGGTCACGTAAACGTCGGGCAAAAAGTGCATCTCGATTTTGATAACACCATCACCCTGACAATTTTCGCATCGTCCACCCTTTACATTAAAGCTAAAGCGTCCGGCTTTGTAACCACGAACATTTGATTCTGGCAGGCTGGCATAGAGCTCACGTATTGGCGTAAAGATACCTGTATAAGTTGCCGGGTTAGATCGTGGTGTACGACCAATTGGTGATTGATCAATTACGATAGCCTTGTCTAGATGCTCAATGCCCGTCAGCTCTTTATGGGCGCCCGGTACGGTCTGTGCTCGGTTTAGGCGAGCAGATAGTTCTTTTGCAACGATATCGTTTACCAATGTTGACTTGCCCGACCCGCTAACGCCACTAACAACTGTCATCAATCCAATTGGGAACTCGGCATCAATGTTTTTTAGGTTGTGCTCGGTTCCGCCTGAAACAGTTAGGTATTTATCGGTTGGTTTGCGACGTTTTTCTGGTACTTCAATCTTTTCCTTGCCGCTCAGATATTGTCCTGTAATGCTCTTTGTAGTTTTGGAAACCTCGTCTGGTGTGCCATGTGCGACTACTTGCCCACCATGTACACCAGCGCCTGGACCAATATCTAGCAGATAATCGGCAGCGCGAATTGTATCTTCGTCGTGCTCGACTACTAAAACTGTATTGCCGATATCACGTAAGTGACGTAATGTTTTAATCAATCGATCGTTATCACGTTGATGCAGGCCAATTGATGGTTCGTCCAAAACGTACAGAACACCACGTAGACCAGATCCAATTTGTGTGGCTAAACGAATACGCTGAGCCTCACCGCCAGATAATGTATTGGCTGCGCGACCTAGTTCGAGATAGTTTAAACCTACATCATGCATGAATCGCAGACGATCGCCAATCTCGCGCAATATTTGTTTAGCGATGATCATTTCATTATCACTGAGCTTTAATTTGTTGGCGAAAAAGTCGAGTGCATCCTCGACGCTAAGATCAATAATATCAATAATATTTTTGTCATGAACGGTCACTGCCAACACAACTGGCTTTAGCCTAGCGCCTTTACAAGCATGGCACGGTCGCTCACGCATGAAACGCTCGATGTCTTTACGCATGAACTCACTATCAGTCTCTTTGTGACGACGCTCTAGGTTCGGTATGACGCCTTCGTATGTTGAATCATAGCTACGGCCACTGCCTAGCTCGACAGTGTATTTTTGAGCTCCGGTTCCATATAATATTTTTTCTAATGCTTCCTCGCCCAAATCTATGACTGCTGTTTGCAGACTAAAATCATGAGCCTCGGCTACTGCCGCCAGTTTTTTCATATACCATGCATCGGAATTGACACGATTATATGGACGGATTGAACCCTCGGCAATTGTTAGGTTCGGGTTAAACACTAAATCAGGATCAACCTCTAACCGATTACCCAGCCCAGTACAGACAGGACAAGCGCCTTGCGGGGAGTTAAAGCTAAACAAGCGTGGTTCTAGTTCCGGAATAGGCTCGTCAGGATGATCGACACATGCAAAGCGTTGCGAATAGACATGTAATTTTTCAGTGTCTACTTCTAAAACTTCAACTGTACCATGCGCGGCTTCTAAAGCTTGTTCAACCGATTGCGCTACACGTGTATTGTTATTTTTATCTGTCACAATTCGATCAACTACTAGTTCAATGGTGTGCTTGTATTTTTTATCCAATGTCGGCCATTCATCCAGACTGTAAACAACGCCATCGACGCGGGCACGAGCAAAACCGAGCTTTTGGTATTGTTCGGGAATATGCGCAAACTCACCTTTTTTATCCACTGCTAGTGGTGCCAAGATCATAACTCTGGTTTTTTCTGGCAACTTCAAAATCTCGTCAACGATTGCTTGCGGCGTACGTTTGCTGACTGTTTTGCCACATACAGGACAATGCGGTACACCGACACGCGCAAACAATAAACGCAAGTAATCATAAATTTCAGTAACGGTTGCAACGGTTGAGCGTGGGTTACGGCTGGTCGATTTTTGATCAATAGAAATCGCAGGGCTCAACCCTTCTATACTCTCGACATCTGGTTTTTCCATTAATCCTAGGAACTGTCGGGCATAGCTGCTGAGGCTTTCGACATAACGTCGCTGACCTTCGGCATAGATTGTGTCAAAAGCTAGTGATGATTTGCCCGAGCCGGATAATCCAGTAATAACCACCAATTTATTTAGTGGTATATCTACTGAAACTGATTTGAGGTTGTGTTCGCTAGCACCTCTAACGCGCAAAAAATCCATTCCATATATTATACGCTAAAACTGATTATAAATCACCCCTAGCTAAACAGAATAAGAGCTAATATGTTTGCCGTCTATTTGTATAGCGCGGCCTCGTACGAGCTTGATGACGTATTTTTTTGGCAAATGCTTACGAATAGCCATGACGATCATCGTTGATAATGCCAAAATAGCTATAGAAAACATTATTAGGCTAGGCACGGCTATTTGTGTACCGGGTATCAAACCAGTCAAGAAAAAACTAGTTAATGTGTTAAATATATTGTCGACATTAGCAGTAAACGCTATTATTATCAGCGCTGAAAAAATACCAACTTTTGCTTCTTTCCTCATAGTTACCTCGCACGTAAATCTTTAAATTCACTTTAACAATACCATATTATTGACTAGTATGCAATACTTTTATGAACTATTCTATAGGAGCGTTGGCTTCAGCCCACAGTTGTAATTCTTGCAGTAAAAACAACTTTTTGTCATCGGATTGGTTTTTATTCATTAAGTCTGCTAGATCAGATGAATATTTCGGTATCTGTGCAGCGAACTTCTTTTGTCTATATTCTTGCCAAGCTATTTGCTCGTCGTCGCTGAGGGCTTTTGGAAAATTACGAGCTTTGTAACGAAGCAACAGTATATCCAGTCGTTCATCAGCAAATTCCGGATGAAAATCGACTAGATCTTTTTCGTTTGCATTTCGAACAGCCTCGACGCGTATTTTGTCACGATCATTTATAAAACCGTCATACAATTGGCCTTCGACATCAGAAGTAGCGGGATAAGGTTCGCGCTCGGAAAATGCCGCGGCTATTTTATCGGTGAAATCACCAGTTAACTTTTTGAAATGTGCATCAATACTAGTTTTGGTGAGATTGAGTTTTTTCCAAGCTTCGTCATCCATCACGCTAACTGGCGCAACTGCTGGGCACTTGTTATATGCTAATTCCTTTACTGGTATCGATTGGAAATCTTCTTTTTGCCTGTCCTGCCAACTAGCGAACAATTTTGACTTTATTTCAGATGTAGATAAGCCAGCAAAATCACTAGGGTCATAGCGCAGATCATACACCAAGACTGTGCCGGGTGTTTTGCCAGGCGCAATAGGAAAAGCAACTGTGGTAAAATCAAATTTTTTACCAAAACGGCCACTGCTATAAACAAATGGCGCAGGCTCATCCAGGTTCACGATCTTTGCAACTTCTTTTTTGTCACGCATTTTTAGTAAAAAATCAAACAATTTTGGCTGTTTTTGCTGTATCAGTTTTGCAATTTGTATGGTTGCTTCGACATCACTCAGCGCATCGTGAGCATGAAGGTGTGTCAGTTTATTCACACTAGACAGCAGCTCTAGGCGGTTTGTAGGCGCTCCGTCATCGTCAACCGGCCACTGTATACCATTGGGTCGCAAAGCTCTGGTCATACGTACTAGATCCAGTACATCCCAACGTGAACGTTGATCTGCCCAAGACCACTGATATGGATCATAAAAATTGCGCCACAGAGTATGACGAACAAACTCATCATCAAATCGTACACTATTAAATCCAACCGCAATTGTTCCAGGTGTGAAGATTTGATCGATTAGCATTTTACAAAACTCGGGTTCGGATATACCTTCCTCTATCGTCTTTTGCGGTGTTGTTCCTGTTATTAAAACTGCTTGGGGATCTGGCAGAATGTCTTCTGAAAGGCGAACCAGCACATCAACAGGCTCGCCAATAGGATTGAGATTCATATCGGTTCGCTGACCTGCGAATTGCATGATTCGCTGGTAACGACTGCTGAGGCCGCTGGTTTCTAGGTCATAAAAGAAAAAGGTTTGTTTCACAGACTATAGAATAACAGAAAAACCCAAACACATGAATCTGGGCTAGCGTATAAAAACTTTTATTCTATTGGTGAATAAAAATGTAATTACAATCGTTGCAACTAGTAATGCGATATATATTTGTACCGGAGATTTACTGGCGACACCAGTGTTAGGTGCTGCAGCAGAACCAATAGCTGCTAGTGTTACGTCATTTCCATCGCCGCCTACATAACTCACCCTAAACAGCAGGTTATCTATAGAAACAGTGCCACCCTCGCTGATACCAGAGAAGCTACCGTTTACAGAATCTGAACCATCATTATCAATAATGACATATGTCGTGCCTATGGCTGGCTGAAAATTATTATACATGGAAAGATTTAGCGTACCGCCAGACAAAGTTACACTGCCGCTGACAATTAATTGATCGTAGCCTGTACAGACATCTAAACCACCTAGCTCGACATCAAAGTAGCCACTGATTGTAGTGCTACCAGTTGATAGACACCCGGGGCTTTGTCCTGGTGCTAAATGACCACCTGCTTGTACGCTGACACTTCCAGTAGTTCCAGTGCCTTTTAATGTGTTCCCGTTTCTGACTGTTATGCCACCAGTCTGACCATTTACTACTAATGTACCTGGAAATGTATAACTCCAGCTCGGCAATGTGTCACTGATTACTAAAACTGGATTTGTATAGCTCATTGCGTAACTGTATGAAGAAACCGGAATAGTATCTGGCGAGTATGATGGCTCGAGCTTGTCAGTTGCGTTCTGGAATAGAAAATCTTGGTTGCTGCCATCAATGTCCATGTCCATCAACTGATAGTTGCTACCGTCACGCCCAGATACAAATAGCATATTAGAACCATCTGGTGAATATGATGGGCTGGTATCGGGATTGGCCTGGTTGGTCAACCGCTGCACATTGCCTCCACTGTCATCCACTGTATAGATTTCTTGATTCCCAGGTTCACTAGAAGAAAATGCGATTGTTTGTCCGTCAGCAGAGAAAGCCGGAGAAATAATTGATGAAAAAGTATTGAATATTTTTACTTTGTTAGTACCGTCTGCATCCATCAAGCCTAATCCTGCTCCCGCGCCAGAATCTAGGTAGAGTATTTTTGATCCATCAGGTGAAAACTTGGCATTATTATAAGATTTTGCTAAATCATTAGAAATATTTATTTTGTTACTACCATCTAAATTCATGGTGTATATCTGAGC
>CAYGDZ010000021.1:0-9385 GCA_964348805.1 uncultured Candidatus Saccharibacteria bacterium
TGTGGCCACTAATCAAAAAGCAGCTACATCAGACAAAGTTGATGCGAAAAGTTCAACCCGAGCTAAAGAAAATCAAAGCTCGTACAAAAGGCAACAAGCAACTAGAAGCCAAGTTGATGATGGAGATGTACAAAGAAAAAGGTATCAAACCTTTTAGCTCGATCGGCGTCTTGCTACTACAGTTGCCTATCTTTATCGGTATCTACCAGGTGATAATCATTATTACTCAACACAAAGACCAGATAGAATCACACCTGTATGATTTTACAAAGCAACTCCCGGATATCAGCTCTATCATCGCTAATCCTAAAAATTTTGACGAAAACCTATTCGGTGTAATCAACCTGACAGAGACAGCAATCGGCGGCGGATCAATACATTTACCTCTGGTTATCCTGGCACTAATTGCCGCTGCTTTCCAATATATTCAAACAAAACAAATTATGCCCGACAGTGGATCGCAAAAGAAACTACGCGACATACTAAAAGACGCTTCGGCTGGTAAAGAAGCAGACCAATCAGATATCAGCGCAGCTATGAGCTCGAAAATGGTGACCTTTATGCCACTGCTATTACTGGCGTTTGCACTATTTTTACCCGGTGCGGTTGTTTTGTATTATGCGGCAACCAGTATAGTCGCGGTTATTCAGCAGTATTTTGTCCTTCGTCAAGACGAAGAAGAGATGGAAATATTAGCTGACGAAAAACCAAACAAAAAACCTCGAATCGCTAGAGAAGCAAAAATTGTTTCTAAAAAATCAAACAAAAAATCAAAAAAGAACAGAAAGAAGAGGTAAACAATGTATAGAGATAGTTCAATCGACTATGCAAAAAAGTATCTAGAAAACCTTTTGTCTTTTTTCGGACTAAATATAGACGTCAAGGCATCTGCAGATGACGATGTTATTGAACTAAAAGTACCCAGCACGCACCTAAATGGATTTTTGATTGGTCACAACGGCGACACACTGCGCAGTCTGCAGTTTCTAGTTTCAACAACACTTCGCAATCACGATGCGCTATTGCACCGTATTAATATAGATATTGCTGACTACAAAGCTCAGCGCGCAGACCGTCTAGTTAACAAGATAAAGGACATTCTAGGTAGCGTACTAGAAAGCGGCGAACCACGCAGTCTAGAGCCTATGAACGCGGCTGACAGACGTGTAGTCCACCAGGCAGTCAGCGAATATCCCGAACTAACTACAGAATCTGTAGGCGAAGGCCGCGAGCGACATATAGTCATCAGCAAGAAATAATATAACTATGGCAAAAAAGAAAACCACAAAGCCAAAAATCACACTACTCGCTAGGATTTTAGGTAGCAACTGGTTCTTCGCCGCAATCATTGGCTTTTTCCTACTGCAAACCATCTGGATTGCGCTGTCGGCTATTTACCCAATGCTGTTCGACGAAGAATACCACCTGGGCATTATTGATATCTATTCACGTCAGCTTTCGCCATTCATATATATTCAACCACCAGAGGCATCCTTTCACGGTGATATCACTCGCTATGGCTCGTATATGTTCCATTATTTGATGAGTTTTCCGTATAGGCTAACACAGGTCCTTAACCTAGATCTACAGTCGACCGTTATTACAATGCGTCTGATCTGCATAGGTTTTGTGGTTGCTGGCTTGTTTGTTTTTCGTGCATTTTTACTGCGTGCCGGACTAACAAAGAGCTTGTCGCACCTAGCTATCGGGTTTTTCACACTAATACCACTAGTGCCATTTGCCATGAGCCAAATCAACTATGACTCACTGGCGTTTTTGTTGATTGCCACTATATTTTACCTAGCTTTTCGCTCTACTGAAACCAGTAGCAAACAAATACATTGGATAATCAGCTTGTTGTCTGTTTCTGCATTGGCGTGTTTGGTGAAATTTACTATTTTGCCAATCGCGTTTTCTGCAGTTTTATTCGTTGGGATCGTGCTATACAAGAAACACAAAAAACAGACATTTAAATTTCTAGGTAAACAAATAAAAAATCTGCCAAAACTACAGTTGATTGGCTTGTCGATACTGTTTATTTTTGCGGTAGGTATGTTTGGCGAGAGGTATGGAACCAACCTAGTAAAATATCAAACTATTGAGCCAAAATGCCATAAAATCCATAGCCGCGATAGCTGTATTCAATACACTGTTTGGAAGCGAGACACAACCTGGAAAGCTAACAATGATGCAATTAATAAACCACGCGACAATCCGTTGCAGTACACCTCGTTGTACTGGGCGCCACATATATTCGGTGATTTCACGGTAACCGCTGCATTTGTATACAAAGAGGCTAGGGAACTAGAGATTAGATACCTGCCTAGTGGACCTGGCAGTATGCAGGCGTCTGCCGGCGCGCCAGTGCTGCGATGGGGTAGTTGGGTAGTCCTAGCTATATCATTAATTGCGCTGATTATCACCTGGAAAAAACTGCCAAACCGAAAACTTCGCTATCTAGTGCTGCTGACACTGGCTATATACGCTACTAGCCTGTGGTTACGAAATTATAGCGACTATCTAAATATTGGTGCAGGTACAGCCGCGCAGGGCAGATATTTTATTCCACTGCTGATACCTATATTTGCTGTTGTCGGCTTGGCTTTTAGGCATATACTGACACGCATGCGCTACCAACTGGCTTTTCTGGCGATAACTGCAATTTTACTGACGCAGGGTGGTGGTTTAGCAAACTATATACTTTACAGTAACTCTCGCTGGTACTGGCCGGAAAACAGACAAACAATTACAGACATTAACAAATCTACCAATAAAGTTTTACGACTATTTACTTTGCCGTAGAGCCTGTTGGTATACAGCCAAGGTCTGCTTTGCTGTCTTTGCCCATGAATACTTTTTGACCTGGCTATAGCCATTTCTGATTAGTTTTGCGCGCAGCGCTTCATCATCTAAAATATCAGATATTTTACTGGCCATGTCGTCTATGTCTGTCGGGTCAAAATAGTGGGCTGCGTCGCCATATATTTCTGGCAGACATGTCGTGTTTGAACTAACCACTGGCGCGCCTTGGGTCATAGCCTCTAGCCCCGGCAGACCAAAACCCTCCATCAGGCTAGGGAATACATAGGCTTCGGTGTGTTGGTATATCCAGGCCAACTGGTCGTCAGGTACGAAGCCTGCAAAATATACATTTTTGTAATTATTTTTTTCTACCCATGCTTTGTTCAGTTTTGCCATATCATTCATACCGCCAACCAATATCAAACCCAGTTCTGGCCGGGCTTTTAGTAACAACTGATGTGCCTGTACCAGGCGTTTAATATTCTTGTAATCACTTTGCTGTCCAACATACATGATGAACTTTTCGTACGGTAGGTCGGTCTTTTTAGGCGTTTCATTGCTTGTATCAGCAGCAAGGTAGGTGACAACGGTCTTGTCTTTAGCTATACCAGAAAAGTCCAGATAATCTTTCTGTGTATTTTTAGAAATAGCTATTATTTTTTTTGATGTTCGACCAACTATCCAAAATACACCACGACCTATAATCTGCTTAATATGGTATATCAGCCAGTTTTTATCTGAGTTATAAGTTTTCAACAAGGTTAAATCATGAACATTTGTTACATGCGGTTTTAGGTACAGTAATGGTTGCTGTGGCATACAAAAATGTACCAAATCTGCTCGGAGTTTATATAACTGTAAGGCAAAACCAAACTGCTCACCAAAAGAATAATTTTTGTAGTTACATATTTGCACTGAAAAATTATCATTAATAGGTTTCCAGAAATCAATATCTTTTTTAGGCATCAAAACAATATATTGATTTTTTGTATCAATTTTTTGTAAATAAGTCAGCAGGCGCTCAATATAGCGTCCGGTTGAACTATTAATTATTCGTGCATCTATAACAATTTTTTTCATAAATTTACTATCTTCAGTATACATGCTGGGGCTTGCTATTTATTCCTTTTAAATCAATTTCTAACCCCAGCAGCTATGGTATAATATTTTGAGTTGAATCTATGAGAAAAGCCAAAATTATATACCGAGTTTCAAAAAAAGGCGTAAAAAAAGTTTTACGAGGTGACTTAACATATCACGAGAAAAATCCACTGCAGCTTAGCGGTGCTATGGTACGTCAAGTTCGAAAGCACGGACCAATTGGCTTCGCAAAAAAAGTAAAAAACGAGTTTATATCGATTGATAAAAGAATAGGGAATAATCTAGCTTTTCCGAATGGTTTGATTAGCGGCGTCGATAAACCAATGATTGATGCTTGGCACAAGGTTCACAAGCGTAAAGTAACCATAGTCATACCAAGCTACAATGATCTAGATGTTTTAGTTCCGTGTCTAGAGAGTATAAAAGAAACAACCGACCCAAAGTATGCACAAGTTATTGTTGTAGATGATTACTGCCAGCCAGCACACAGTAAAAAGCTCAAAAAACTAGAAGATGACCAAGTGACTATATTATTTAGGAAAGAAAATGGTGGCTTTGCTAAGGCTGTAAATTCAGGTTTTGAGGCATCACATAAAAAACACGATGTAGTTTTGCTAAATAGCGACATCGTTGCGCATCCAGGCTGGTTAGAGGCTTTGCAGTATGGCGCCTATCATTTTGGAGTCGATACCGGTATCGTTGGACCAAAGTTACTGTATCCCGACGGTAGAATTCAGAGTGCAGGGTCACACCGTAATACGGATGTACCTGAATTTTTTGACCACTATTATCGCTTCCAAGAAGAAAACTATGGTCCTGCAAATATTCCACAATACTGTATTGGTACAACTGGTGCCTGTATGTACATAAAACGTGATTTCATTAATAAAGTAGGGATTTTTGATGATAATTTTCAATTTGCTTTCGAGGATATGGACCTTTGTATTCGCGGTTGGGACAAAGGCTATAGGACACTATATTTTCCTGCCGCTACGCTAACTCACCACGAATCTGTTACGCGTGGAAAAAACGCTAAAATATCCGAAAAAGAAAAACAATCAATCCAGTATTTTTGGGAAAAATGGGGTGATTGGTTTGATAAAAGGAATGTTCGTGATGAAAATGGCAATATAAAGATAATTTTTGTACTTCAAACCTTGGGCATGAGCGGTGGCATAAAAATTGTGTTCGAGCATGCAACTCGTTTGGCTGAAAAAGGTTTCAATGTACAAGTCTGGGCATTAAATTCACAAGCCCCACCGTGGGACTTTACTGAAAATCTGGCTATTCGTACTTTCAAAAACTATGATCGCTTAACAGAAGCTCTTTCAAAAGAGGAAGCAATCAAAGTGGCTACGTGGTGGGAAACAGCTTTTCCTGTATGGTTAGCATCCGTGAATAAAGGTATTCCATCATATTTTATCCAAGAATTCGAAACCTGGTTTTATCCAAATGATGTTGTAGCACAGGCCTCGGTTGTATCCTGTTACCGCAAAGAATTTCGAAATATGACTACGTCACAATATAATCTAGATGAAATCCGGGCTTTGGGTCTGACGGCAACAGCAATTCCTTGTGGCTATGATAATAAAACCTACAAAGTTTTGCCAAATGTGAAACGCGAAAAAAATGTCCTACTGGCACTCGGTCGAACCTTTTTTCAAAAGAATTTTGATTTTACGTTCAAGAGCTGGAAGAGTCTCGGTGAAAAGCGACCCAATATGTGGCTTTATGGTATCGAGCCCGAGATGGCAAAGCTAGATAAAAAAATAAAATATCATAAAAAACCAAGTGATAGTGAAGTGAATAAAATATTTAATCAGGCAACAATTTTTGTACAAACCTCGCGCCATGAAGGCTTCAGCTTGCCAATTCTAGAGGCTATGGCTGGCGGTGCACCGGTCATATGCACGGACGCTCATGGTAACCGAGATTTTTGTTTCGACAAAAAGAACTGCCTAATGGTTGAACACGATGATATTGAAGGTCTCAAAAATGCCATCGAAAGCCTAATGAACGACGAAAAGCTACGCAAGAAACTCTCTGGTGAAGCTCTAAAAACAGTCAAACAATACCAATGGGACGTTATAATGAAGAGAGTTGAAAAATTTTACAAAGAGGTAGCAAAATAATGTACGCAAAAATTAAGGCAATACTACACCCCAGCAACCGAAGCCTTATAAGAGAACTTGTGATTAGTGATTTTAAACTTCGCTATCAAAACTCTTTTCTAGGCTATCTCTGGTCACTATTAAAGCCTTTAATGATGTTTGGGGTATTGTATGTAGTATTTACAAAAATTATTAGACTAGGTGATGATGTGCCACATTTCCCATCGTACTTACTCTTAGGTCTCGTACTCTGGACTTTCTTTGTCGAAGCCACGGTTGCAGGTATGAATTCAATTGTCGGTAGGGGAGACATGATACGAAAAGTTAGCATTCCTAAATATACAGTAGTGATTAGCAGTGTGTTATCGGCATTTGTGACGTTTATGCTCAATATGATAATCGTATTTGTTTTTATGATATTCGGAGACGTACCATTTCGTCCGGAAATATTCCTGGCGATTATATATATCATTGAACTAGTTGTATTTTGTTTGGGTATATCATTCCTACTCTCGGCACTATACGTAAAATTCCGAGACTTCAGTCATATATGGGATGTCGTATTGCAGGTACTTTTTTATGCAACCCCAATAATTTACTCAATGTCGATTGTGCCGCAAAGCTTTGTAAAATTCGTCGCAATTAGTCCACTAACTCAAATAATTCAGGATATAAGAGCTGTGATGATAACACCTGCTACCCTAACCTCAAAAGAGGTATTTGCATCGCAAATGGGTAGAATGATTCCGGTATTAATAGTTATTAGTTTGACTATATTCGCTGCTTGGTACTTTAGGCGAAGCTCAAAAGATTTTGCGGAGGAGCTGTAGATATGAGTAACACACAAAAAGATATCGCAATATCAGTAAAAGGCCTTCACAAAGATTTTAAATTACCACATGAAAAAAAGAATTCATTAAAAGAACGTATCCTTTTCTTTAACAAAAAAACTACATATGACAAACTTCATGCATTGCGTGATATCAATTTCGAAATAGAAAAAGGTGAGTTTTTTGGGATAGTAGGTCGTAACGGTAGCGGCAAGAGTACACTCTTAAAGATAATGGGTGGTATATATCAACCAACCAAAGGGGAGCTCTCGGTTAATGGCACACTAACACCTTTTATTGAACTTGGTATTGGCTTTAATCCAGAGCTGACAGGTCGTGAAAACGTCTATCTCAACGGTGCAATTCTAGGCCTTACTCGCAAGGAAATAGTTGCAAAGTATGACGAAATTGTACAATTTGCTGAACTAGAAAAATTTATGGATCAAAAATTAAAAAACTATTCATCCGGTATGCAGGTTCGACTGGCTTTTGCTATCGCTATTCAAGCACACAATGATATTTTGCTGATCGACGAAGTATTAGCGGTAGGGGATGCCAATTTCCAGCGTAAATGTTTCAAAGTTTTCCGTGAGATAAAGAAAAGTGGCAAAACCGTTGTCTTTGTCACGCATGCTATGGAGATGGTAGAGGAGTTCTGTGATCGAGCGTTGATGATTCAAGATTCAAAGATTGTTGCTATGGGTGATCCACGTGAAATAGCACTGCGCTATCAACTAGCAAACAATATTTCTGGTGGAGATACTGATGGTGATAAATTAAAACGCCCAAAAAATCCAGATATCAAGCTAAAGAGAGTAAAGATTTTATCCAATGGCAAAGAAACAGACAACTTCTCTCTTTCAGATGACATAACTGCAGAGGTAGATATACAAATCGCACAACCACGAAATGTACAATTCAATATGTTTTTCGTTGGTTCTGATGGCGAATATGTCGCCGGAATTAATTCACTGAAAGATTTTGCCGAAAGCACTTTAACAAAAGGTAGCCATACTATTCACTGTACTGTCAAAGCAGGGCAACTAGTTCAAGATACATACAGTGTTGGTATTGCAATATATTCCGACGAAGATGTGCCAGAAGTTGTAGATATTATTGATCGAGCATATGAGGGCACAACTCCGCAGATAACCATTACTCAGAGCTCTAAATACAAGAACGGAAAATTTTATATATCTGGTAAATGGTCAGAAGGAAAAGCTTGAGTTATGACATATCGAAAAACTGTCAAAAAGGTAGCTTCAAAGATACCAATTACAAAACAATATCTTAATCATCGTAACTTGAAATACGAAGTTAATGGGTTACGAAGTGAAGTTAAATTGTTAAGGTCTCGCAATGATGAATGGGAAAAAGAGGTTAGGCAATTGCGCGGAGAAGCAAAAGCCTTACCTATTGTTTGGCCGGTGTCGCCCGAGGACCTAAAGAAAGCTACATTACCAGCGAAACCCCAGCCAAAGGTCCCTTCAAAAAAAGGTCCGTACGTTATTAATTGGGTGCTGCCACCAATGGGTCTTGTATCTGGTGGGCATAGTGATATTTTTCGTACAATTCAATTTCTGGAAAACCAAGGTCATCGCTGTCGGATATACTATTATGATCCACAAAATGTCAGTACTTTACCAAAAGTAAAAGAGCTTATGAAGAGTTATCCGAAAGTTCGATCAGAACTTTACTATAATGAAAAATTTAAGGAATCAGATGCAATATTTGCCACAAATTGGTTTTCGGCATATCCAGTTTATGCAGCAAAAAATGTTGGTAAAAAGTTCTATTATGTACAAGATTTTGAACCGTATTTTGATCCAGTCGGCACCTACAGTACATTGGCAGATAACACTTACAAGTTCGGCTTTTATGGAGTAACTCTAGGCAAGTGGTTGACCCAAAAACTATCACGTGAATACGGTATGAAGTGTGATTATTTTGACCTAGGTGTTGATTCAAAAGAATACTCACTAATAAACAAAGGTGATAGAAAAAAGATATTATTCTATGCTCGTCCAGTAACCCCACGTAGGGGTTTTGAGCTGGGTATTTTAGCCTTAGAGATTTTTCATAAACAACATCCAGAGTATGAAATCAATTTTCTGGGTTGGGATATAACACCATACCAAATACCTTTCCCTTATGTAAATAATGGTATATTGCCACCCGAAAAACTCAACAAACTGTACAACGAATGTCGCGCAGGATTAGTCCTCTCATTCACTAACATGTCTCTACTACCTTTAGAAATGCTTGCCGCAGGGTGTGTACCTATAGTTAACTCGGCAGAACATACAAATATGGCTAGTTATAGTTCTGAACTAGATTACGCAGAGCCAACACCACAAGATCTAGCAAATGCTCTACACCACGCAGTGACTAGAAAAGATGCTGATCAGCATGCCATAAAGATTTCTAGTGCCACTAAAAAGTTTGAATGGGATGACTCAAACAAAAAAGTTGAACAAATAATTACCCGAGAACTTTCTAAATAACCACCTATTCTATTTTACAGATAGTGGTATAATAAAT
>CAYGDZ010000022.1:0-9274 GCA_964348805.1 uncultured Candidatus Saccharibacteria bacterium
TATAATAAAACCATATGCACAATCCGAAACAACGCCAGCGCGAATTGGCAAAGCGTACCCTGACATATGCAGCGATGACACTGTCGGTGATAACATTGGTGGTTGTTTCATTGTTTTTGGTTTTGGGTTACAGCGTCGATAGTGATGGTCAGGCCGAACAGGGCGGCTTGATACAATTTCGGAGCTTTCCTACTGGCGCCAGTGTCAGTATTGACGGTGCCAAACAGAGCTTTACCACTAATAGCAAAAAGAACACCAGTGCTGGGTATCACAACGTCACGATGAGCTTGAAACAATATCGTGGCTGGAGCAAGAACTTTGATTTGGGTAGCGGCGAGCTGTTGTGGCTAAACGCCCTGCTGATACCAAAAAACATTACTACAAACGAGCTGCAAAGTTTTGAACAGCTATCTAGTATGAAGATCTCGCCTGACAAAAACTGGATAGCAGCAATCGAAAAGCCAAACGAGGCCAAACTAAAGATTGTAGATCTGCGCGACGAGGACAAGCCGAAAACGACCGAGCTAGTGATACCAGAAATAGTTGCTAAATCCAGTGGTCCTGGCGATGTCTTCAAGATTGTTGAATGGGACTTTGGCTCGAAATATATTTTGGTTACACATACTAGTGCTGGTAAAACTCAGTGGTTGCGTTTGGACCGCAGCGACGCAGCGAATTCTCGTAACATATCGGTCCTAAAAAATATCAATATCAGCAGCGCAAACTTTGTTGGCAGCAGTGGTAACGTTCTGTTCGTTCTGGCTGATGGATTGGTTCGCAAAGTTGATATCACAAACAGCAATGCCCCTAAGGATGTTGCTGAAAATGTGCGTGAATTCGAGTTGTACAGGGACGATAGGCTCGGCTATGTAGCCGTCAAACCTACCGAACAGATTGTTAGCTATTATGACGAGCCGGCAGCAAAAACCAGGATTTTAGCGAGTTTTAAACCAGATGAAACAAATGTTCGTACCAGTATCAGCAATTACTTTAACGATGATTATCAGGCAGTTTCCCATGGGACAAGTGTCGAAGTCTACAAAGATCCACTGCGTGCTAAAAAGCCGTATGCCAAGTTCGAGCTAGCTGCTGGCGTGCAATGGTTGTATTTTTCCAACAGCGGACGTTTTGTTGTTGCCCAAAATGGATCAAACTTGTCTGTTTATGACCTAGAGCGCCGCCAAAACTTTGTTTTTACAATTCCAGGTAACCCAGTTTATAAAATGGATCATCATCTGAAATGGCTGGATGATTTCCACCTAGTCAGCGATGCAGGTGGCGTTTTGAATATATTTGAATACGACGGAACTAATATAGAGACAATTGGTAGCGTCACCGAGGGCTACGACATTAGCCTGAGCGATAATGGCAAGCGGCTGTTTGATATTGGTACCAATGCTGGTACTGGTAAACCTGTGCTGCAATCCTCTGTTATGGTTATTGAGTAGTGTTGATATTTATTAAAAAGTATGTTACAATATATATAATGACAACTTTGATTTAGTTTTTGTCATAGAACCTGCTACCTAAGGAGTCTACATAAGTGAATAATGACAATGCTGGACTGTTGGCAGTCATGTTGATGTTCATTGGGGTGATGTTCATTGTTCTTGACGAACCCAACGAAGTGCAGCGAGTTGCACACTTTGTTGCAATACCCCAGAACATCAAGTCAGAGGAGGTCACAACCCTGTGCCTGGATGACGTCAAGCCTGGTCTGCATGTCTGGACCAGTAGGGGTCGTGTAGTCAATCAGCGTGTCCCCTTGCCTGTCAATACCACAGTCCGTCAGGACGGAAGTACCGCAGAGGTTCGCCCGCCTCGTGGTAAGCGCTGTATCCAGTACCAGGCTCCGAAAGTTGACCGCAAGACGGTCGTGATTTTGAAGGCCAAAAGGCACGGTCGGGTGGTCGACAGAGTCAAGCTCAGAGTGAAACCCTCTTGAGCCCCAGCCCCTAGGGTTCAACGACCCTCAGCTACAGAAAGGCCCCCGCCTTTTATGGCTGGGGGTCTTTTCTTTATCTAATTCCGAATAGGCGTTCTAGTGCTGATGGCGAGTAGCCACGGATTGACTGGGTCGAGACACCCGGATCAGCACTCGGCTTGTCCGCTTGCTTGGCTTTTGTTGGATCAGGGCTGACTTGATCGGCAAAGACTAACAAACGCTTTAGAGCGGTCCCTGGTGGCTCACAGGTGATCAAAATAACACTTGGCTTCGATGCGTCGGTCGGTGTTACTTTGGCGATTTCTTTTGGATCGATGATTTCTTTTTTTGTGACACTGTATGTATAGCGTGTCCCCTGGTAATTTATGTAAAAGTTGTCGCCAATATCCAATTTGCTCAGCTGAACAAACACAAACTTGTAGTTGCCGTTATCAAACACATCCATACTAGAGTGCCCCAGAATAGTCGTTGCACCATTCTGTCCCGGTACACTGGCTGCGTTTGCTATTGGATAGTGCACTACACCATCGCGCAGTTTGTTTTCGACCGCATTGTCGTCTAGAGGGTTGGTACCGTAGACCATAGGTGCTTCGACATTTATCTTTGGGATGATTAGTTTTGGTTCTGGTCCTACTTTTGTACTGCTGGACGGGTCCAGTATGATATTTTGTGGGTCGATATTGCCCGGACTGATATAGGCGTTGACGGTTGCAAACATGAATTGGTTGTACTGCAAAAACAGGAATACCAGCGCAAACACCACGGCTGTCATAATCGGCGCATAGTGCCGTGATTTTTTGACTTGGTCTGCTCTGCCTTTTACTGTAGTTAGCAGCTGATCGCGCAGCTCGGCAACGGCTTTGTCTTCTGAATTTTGCTGACTAGGCTCTAAGCTGCCTATTACCCCCGCTTGTGCAGGATTAGTTGGTGTGGACTGCTCGACCTTTTGCTTTGCATGATGTAGATGGTTTAGGTAATAGCGTTCATAATATTGCTGGTAATACGAGCTCCACGAAGTGTGGTACTTTTTCCATTGCTCTTGTGTGTCCGCATGTTGGTTGACAGAGGCTCCAGAACTTTCTGGTGGCGCTTGCTTGGCTCTGATTTCTTGTTCGATTGCTGCGTGCGGTGCGTCGTCACCAGAATAAATCCGATCTATGTTGCCACGAATTATATTAGCAGCGGCTTCTTGATCAGTTTTTTTAGGCTTGTTGTTTTTGTCATCGTTATTTTGCATATGAAACCAGCTCCCACCGGAGTACTTACAGTTTACCATTTTAAAACCCCACTGCGAAGTGGGGTTTGATTTTTAACTGTGGTACCGCGGGCCGGACTTGAACCGGCACGAGCTAATGCTCACCAGATTTTGAGTCTAGCGTGTCTACCAAATTCCACCACCGCGGCTCAGTAGGAACATTTTATCATGACTTGACAGACTATACACATATTGATATAATATGCAAATACTCTTTGAAAGACAAATCTATTCGAAAGGAGTCTTTGTATGAGAGTTTTTTCTGTAATGCTATGTCTGATTGTCATGGTTGTTGTATCAGGCAGTGCAAGCGCAGGGGTTAAAAGTGAGACAATTCCCCTCGGTCCTACTGATGCAGAGAAAAAAGGTGCATGTGGTTTTGCCTACAAGCACAATGCTGAGGGCTACTGCATCGCTCATTTCTTGGTAGTTACCCCTGGTGACACAGTTGGTGGAATCGCTGAGAAACTGGGTAGCTACAAAAAATGGGGCAAACTCTGCTTTGTACAGATGACCGCCTCTCGCCGTGAAGATCGTGGCGTGAAGTTGCCAGGTGAGTTCAATGTTAGGAGAATCCATCCAGGTGATCTGGTCGGTGGCTGCCCTTAGGCGCTTATCGAAATCGCATCCGCCGGTCTGCGAAGTATAAATTGACCGGACAACACCTAAGCCTCTGGGGTCGCAAGACTCTGGAGGCCTTTTTTTATTACACTAAACTTGTTGTAGTGGCTTCGAATGGTCGTTTGGGGTTCCATAGCCAGTAGCTGGCTGCATTTGCCGCTGTATTGCCTCGCCAGATGGTCATGGCATTTGTCCATGGCGTGGTGGATACCTTGCCGCCGTGTGTGACAACCAGGTTTTCATTGTGCAGGACTATTAACGTGACGGGATATGTCAGCGTGAATTTATGCAGCACATCAACAAACGCGGCTAGCGGCATAGAAAATGTGATGATTTTTGGATAGTACACACCGCTCAGTAGCTTTTGGGCTTGGGCAAATGACATTACTAGCGTCGTGTTTGGTCGTTCGACTAGCTTTGCATAGTTGTTTTTCAGTAAATCTACAGCGTCGCGTGTAATAGTCAGCGGTGTATCGGTTTTGTCTATTAGTTTTTCGTACAAAACGGCGGTTTCGCTGTTACGTCCGGCATCGCCCGGCAGTAATATACCATCGGCCCACTGTGTGCCGGCTACAAATTCTGGCCAGGCGTCTTTGCTAAAGCCGCCCGACGGGTTACTAGGTAGCAATGTTGCCTCGATTAGATTCGGCGGCAGGTTTTTCTTTAGGCTATCGGGCATTAATGCTCGCACCTCACCTACCCCAGCTTTTAGAGCTGTGTTATATGTTTCGGCAACTGCTACAAAGCCTTGCGAATGGCCGCCGATAACCAACAATTTACCAGCACGTGCCCTTTGCTCGGGCTTGCTCCACTGTATGTCTGGAAATAATGGTTTGGTCGGTGTTTGTTTGAGCCAATACGAAGCGTTCATCATTTACCTACTGGGATTTCACCTGGTAAATCATCGACCAATTTTACATCGTGCGTTACTAGGTCATTATTTTTATCAAACGTGTACGCTCCCACTACCTTGTTGCCTTCCAGTACTTTTGGTAGCCAAAACGGGTCGTCTTGCCACATAGAATCGTATGGAATATCACTGATTTTGTACCACTTTGGTGCCATTTCTTCACTCTCGACTGGCTGGCCTTCCCATTTATCAGCGATATAGGTGTGAACATACATATGCCATGGATGTTTAGTATCAACATCCATATGAAAGTCATGCTCGGCGACTTTTTCCCAGGTAGTCGGTGTGACGTTGATTTCCTCTATACACTCACGAACCAAGGCTTGTTCAATAGTTTCGCCAGGATCAATCTTGCCACCGACACCATTCCAATGCCCTGCGCCAAAGCCACGTTTTTTCATAGCCAGCAGTATCTCGTCGTTTCGGCGTAAAAATACTAGGGTTGTGACTTTATTGCTCATCGCTAACTCTTCCTTGTGCTATTAATGCACGATTTACAAAATTTTGCATATCGACAATAAAACCCCTCTTTTTTAATACGCCCAGATTATTGGATGTCGGATTACTTGTGAGAGATATAATTTCCCTGGCTACTTCCGCACCATGATTAGTTTCGTTATTGAGAATTGGGATAGTATGCATGTAGATTTCCATCCACTTCAATACTTCTTTGGCTTCAAGTAGTCGATCTACAAAATCATCACCCCCTGCTCGCTCCCCCAGGCGTCTACTCCAAGTATCGGTTGGTGCTGTAATACCCATTGGCATTACTTTTCGAAAACCAAGCTTTTGGTAGTTTTTTATTCCAGTCGAAAGAATAGATGCAACTATTTTGTTTCCTACATAACAATCAGGTGTAGTGCCGTATAGGCTACCCGACGGATGTGGCTCGAATTGAACTAGCTCGCCGGCTTCTATCATTTCTGCAAACTCGTCCATACCTACACCTGACATTACATGATCTGGGTCATTCGACCTTGATGCACGTGTTGTGATAGTTGCCATTTCTGAGAATGTAGGATCGAGTTCAGTCACTCTACGAGTAAGGAAAGATTTGCCGACCGCACTTGGCCCCACCAATGGAACGATGATTTTTCGAGCGAGTTGCCGCTTTACCTCATGACCAGGATTATATGTTTTGTGCCTTTCTTTCGCCCACTCGAATGTATCGGTATGTTTACTCATTGAAACCTCTCTATATATCCAGCTCTACACTAACCGGACAGTGGTCGGAACCCATAACTTTGGGGTGGATTTCGGCAGCTTTGACCTTGCTTGCAATTTTTGAACTTGCCATCCAATAATCAATCCGCCAGCCGACGTTGCGCGCGCGCGCATTAGCCCAGTGGGTCCACCAGGTAAAGGCCTCTAGTCTGTCAGGATAGAATATACGGAAGGTATCAACGTAACCTGCATCTATAAACTCTTGGAACCGTTCGCGCTCTTCGTTGGTGAAGCCGTGTTTACCCACATTTTCCTTTGGCCGGGCTAGGTCAATTTCTTGATGTGCTACATTCAAATCACCGCAAAAAAGTACTGGTTTGGTCTTTTCCAGAAATTGCATATATTCCAAAAACGCAGGATCCCAAGCTTCGTAGCGGAGTTTTAGACGCCCTAGATCGCCTTTTGAATTAGGCGTATACACAGTTACGACCCAGAATTTTTCGAACTCTGCCGCCGTGACCCTACCTTCGTCGTTTGGATCGCCAAAACTGTCTTTTAGATGGTATTTGTCGGCAATATTGTCAGGAAAGTTATTCAAAACCTGTAGCGGTTTTGTCTTGCTGAAAATAGCTGTAGATGAATACCCTTTTTTGGCTGCGCTGTTCCAGTATTCATGGTAGCCAGGTAAATCAATCTCGACTTGGTCCTGGTGTGCTTTGGTTTCTTGCAAACACAAAATATCTGGGTCGTGTTCGGCCAAAAACGATTGAAAGGCACCTTTGTTCAGCACCGCTCGAATACCATTTACGTTCCAGGAATAAAGTTTCATTAGTTCTATTTTAACAGATACGGTACAATATATCTTTATGAATATTATAGAGATACTTCAGGATGATGGAGTAGGCGTAATGGCTACTGACACAGTGTATGGCATTGTAGCGAGACTGTTGTCGCCCACGGCTGTCGAGAAATTGTATCGTATAAAACATGGTGATATCTCGCGTCCGGTTGGCACTGTATTGGTGGCATCAACCGATCAGCTGCGAGGGATCGTAGATAGCCAGTACATCGAAAAGGCTTCTGCCTTTTGGCCAGGTCCAGTTAGTGTTATTTTGCCAGTTAACGATCTGGATTATGCACACAATGGGCTGGGTAGTCTGCCATTTCGAATACCGGCTGATGATAATCTAATTGCAATATTAGAGCAAACAGGACCTCTGGCTACTAGTAGCGCTAATCTGCCTCAGCAGCCAACAGCGACAACGATTGAACAAGCAAAACGCTATTTTGGTGATGCGGTGGATTTTTATCAAGACAGCGGTGATTTATCCAACAGAACAGAGTCAAAGATTATTAAAATTCTAGATAATGGCGATATACAAGGAATAAGGTCATGAAAAGAAAAGTGGCGGGATCGTGATTGGAAGTCACGATCCCGCCAGGATGAGTCTGTAAAGACTGCTTACAGACTCGCAGGCCTTGGAGGGGGTGTTGTGTTGCCGTGGCCTCGGGGGGAGCGCTTGGGCTTCTTGGCAGCATCCCCTTTGTTCATTTTGAGGATCTTTTGGCGGTCTTCGCCCTCGATCCCTGCATCGTCGAGGAGCTCGGTGAGCCTTTTCTCATTAAATCGATCTTTCGCCATGTATTACCCTTCGGTAGAAGACTCTAAGACACCACGTAGTATAGTAACAGTTGAGAGATTTGTCAATACTCCGCTCTCTTCAAGTCCATACTTTAAAGCAACTTTCTTTAGATGTTCTTGTGAGGATGAGGAGTTCTGAGATATGTGCTCAAAAAGACTAACAGTATTACCCCAATAGCTTAGCCATGTACTCAACGGTAATTTGTCTTCCCCATATACTGCAATATCACTCAGGACACTCATTCCCACTCTATAACTTGGGTGTCCAAGGTCTACCCAAACGTGCCCTGACCCTGCTCTTCCTATTTTGTTATAGCGTGCGTTAAAAAAATCGGACTGTAGTTGTATAATCACTCTAAGAGGTGCAAGTTGTAAATCAGCAACCCTGCGTCGCCTAAAATGCTCATCTACCTTGGTTCGACTAAATGCTTGATCTAGGCTGATATTTGAATTACTCGTGAAGATATCTCTGACAATATCTCGAATAACTTTTCTAACAGTTTTTTCCGTTTTTTCACCATCTGCTATGAGATTAATAAACCCTTTCAATCTATCTTGTATATCGTATAGTTTATTGCTCTTGTCTAGCTCGGGGCCTGCAATTTCAAGTAGTTGAGAGAATACGGTTGTCAGTATTGTTTGGTACATATCTATATCAGGGGAATTAATAAGTGCGTCTTCCACTTCTTTACTAGATGGTATGAATGGTGCTAATTTTAGTTGAGCGCGGGTAAATTCTCTTTCTGGATCGCTCTGTAGGTAGATCTGCTTTTCGCTACCTATATATCCATTTTTTCTATCTTCTTGAATTTTAGTCAGCGCTTTATCAAGTGTACTGGGGCTAACGTCCTTCGGTATAGGTACTGATCCGTAGTTTGGATCAAGCTGTAGCCACCTATCGTCGGTGATTTTGACGTATGTTGCTGCATGAAAACCGCTATGATCTGTAATTGTGTCAGCATTTTTTGCATGAATAGCACGCAGATCCGCTATATAATTATTTGAAGTGTCTATATCTCTTGTTTTAGTAAACTCATTTATCTGGGAAATACTTCTTATTTGAGCCAAAAGCTCACTTTCGTGATGAGCCATAACTAGTCCTGCATGTAAGGTTGGCGTCCCTGCCTTATGAAAAAAGCTTGTAATAAGTATTGACCTACCAAGGCAGCTTGGCTCGAGCTTTGGGTTAGGCAGTTCGCCAATAAGCTTTGGCGATATTCTTATTGGAGGATACTGAATTGGCTCACACTCTTCACCTTCGACAGAATCTACAATGAATTTTGACTCGGCTTTTCCGGCAATGAAGCCAACTAGACCTAATAGTTTTTTTACTACTTTTATCTTTTCATCTAAATCGTTATCCCCACAGTCTTTGTAGTGCTCTAACAGTTCTTTACCCGCGTCACCAAAACATTCAAACGCTTCCTCTAAGATATCTTCACCTAACTGTTCTATCTCAAGCTGAATTTCAGGATTAATTGGCAGCTCGGATAGTTCTGATGGTGCGGGTATAACTGATTCTGCGTGACCTTCCTCCTCGTCGTCATTAACAATAAGTTTTTGTAGAGGCCAGCTATTTTCACCATTTGTATTTATATCAGGCTTAGATTCCTGACCTTTGGCTTGACGCAGCATCATGACCCTCGCCAATTCTAAAAGCTCTCTGAGTTCAGGTTCAGAATCGATAGTTTCAGATTTCAAAGAATCCAAAATTTCTTTTGTCATATTAATCTATAT
>CAYGDZ010000023.1:0-8945 GCA_964348805.1 uncultured Candidatus Saccharibacteria bacterium
CCTCAACCAACAAGCGATACAAAAATACCTGACATCATTTTCTAATAATAATAAAAAATAATCCATTTTAGTTTTGGTTTTTTCAAAAAGACTAATTTGTTCTTCTATCTCTTATCAGACAAAATATGGCAGCCAGAGAATTCTTTCGTGTTAATACTGGACCACAAGATGGATCCCTATTTAGTATGGGGTATGCAAATTCAATGTTCCGTCACGAACCGCATCACACCTTCTCAGATCGAGTAAGAGAACCTATTGAAATCGTCGTAGAGAACCCAGGGTTCAACGTGGAGAAGACCATAGAAGTGGAAAAGTTGGGATCGATGGCAGAAGATCATGAAGTTGAATTTGATCTCAGCGCAATTACTCCAGGACTAGGTGCTACCTTCTTCCGATTCGTTAATTGGCTAGGTTACAGATTGATCAGTGAATACTCTTTAAGATACGCAGGAAATCAGATCGTCACTCACTTCCCAGAAAAGTTGTACATCGAACATAAATTGAAACACTCATCAGAGACACAAGCTGTAATGGATTCGTTAGTCGCAGGTAATCTTACCATTGCACAAAGAAACGCTTTGGCTTTAGGAACACAAAGAATAAGAGTTCCACTCCCCACTCCATGGAGATACCTAAGAGGACATTCATTGTTGATCGCTGCTCTCTCGAACAAGATGCGTCACTCAATCAAGATTCCAACTCTCGCTAGTTTGATTCAAACCGATGCCGCAGGAGCAACAGCCACAATGAACAGAATGGCAATGCATGTAGAAATAATTCATGCGACAGGACCCGAAAGAGCTGAAACTACCGCCATCACACTCAGACCAACTGGAATGAACTACTTGTTCGCAGACAATCGTTATCACAGACAAGAACTTATTCCAGCTGGAACCACAGTCGCCAACATCAAGTTGACCAACTTCGACAGTCCAAGTTGGTTAGTAGCTGCATTCTTGCAGCAACAAACATTGGTTGACGATCCAAACAACCAATTCTTGGACATTGATCCAACCTACCTAAATCTGATTGATACCTATCAAATCAGAGGAGGGTCATCCGATCTCTTGAAACCAACCAGAGCTTCAACTGGGTTACAATATTTACACAAGAAGTTCTTCCCAGGCATTCCTTTCAATCATGGTTTGTTGTTAGCTCCGCTCTCAGAATATCCCAACATTGACAATTGTGCAAGTGGTTCATACAATTTTGCAAACATTAGTAATCCACAATTCATTATCACCTTCTTTGCTCCACTAGCAAATCCCATGTATATTTGGATAACAAGCTTCGATCACAATTGGACAAACCACCAAGGTGGAGATTACCAGAAAATATGGCATTAAACGCAATTGCCCTTATATGGGTATATTCTATTTTTATTTCAACAAATCACCATATAATAATAAAAAAGGAAATTGCAAAGTTGCAAAGTCGCAAAATCCATTTTTCCCCATTGTTTTTGTTCTGATTGGTTGGCGTCCATAATGGATACAGGTTCCGTTGTATTATTATAACATGATAGCATCAAACCATTTTATCATCACTTTCTAACCATGAACTCCTTTTGGATACCAAAGCAAAAAAAGCCCTCTTACATAATAGATGTAGAAGAAGATGCGGTGCAAGTGGAAAACTTTGCGCGCAAGCATCGAGAAGAAAGAAGGGTGCGAGACAGGTGGATGAGAAGAGGTGCGCGAGATAACGCGTATCACAAAGTGTTGGCCACCAAAAAGGAGGAAGCGTGGTACCAATATAAAATTTGGTTCCACTACTACTTGCAGAAGTTTAACCCTGACATTTCATTAGAGGAGGAGAGGGAGCTGTCCAAAAACTTGAAGGCAGAGTTTGAGGAGATGTATGAAGATACGGAGGATGTAGAACTTTGAATGAAAAAAAAAATAAAAAAGCATCTTCTTTTTTTTTTCTATTCTTTTTGTTGTTTTTTAATTAATCAAACTTCTTTCTTTTATTTCAATCATGACAAGTGTCGTACGTATTATACAGGAGACGGTGGGGGATACCCCAGATGAAAGAAAAATAGGAGTGCTGTTGGATGAGATGAAAGATAAGGATGCAGAGAGTGCATCTTGTTCTGTCTTTGGTTTAGATGTAGATCCCGGGTTTCATCCGAAAATTGAAGATTTTTTCCCTCGTACAGGTAAAAAGAATAAGGAAGGCAAAGAAACAATGAAACCTTTAAAGGTGCTTCAGACAGTCACAACTTACTATGGTAGAGAGTTTCATGTGAAGCCATTGTATTGGGAAATGTTTTGTCCTGATTTCACCATTGCGGTGTTCGGTAAACGTAGATCAGGTAAAACATTTTGGATACAATCTTTATGTTCATTCTTGCGTCCCTATTTCCCAGAAGTAGTTTGTTTCACTAGAACAAAGTGTAGTGGAGAATGGCTTAAAATAATCCCCGAGAAATGTATAATTGAAGGGTTAAACGATGCTGTGCTCGAATCGCTTTATGATAGACAACGAACATACAAAACAAAACAATCACAAGGTAAGAAGACAGGTAACATTAATTTATTAGTTATTATGGATGACTGCTTAAGTTCTGGTCTGAGAAACAACAAATTAATCAATGAAGTGTTTTATGAGGGGCGTCACTTGAATATATGTTTTATAGTAACAAGTCAGGACGTAAAAGGAATTCACCCAGCAGCTACATCAAATTCAGATGTTGCTGTGTGTTTCAATGTAAGATCAGAAAGAGATAAGGAAGCACTTAGAACAAAGTATGCAGATGTATTTAAAAACAATGATGACTTCGGAGATCTACTAGAAAAGGTTACAGCTCTTCAGTATCATTGCGTAGCCTTTTTACAAGCTTATCCTCATCTTCCAGTAGAAGAAACTGTGTTCATGGGGAGAGCAGAAAAGCCAGAACCGTTTGTAATGGGAAGTAGAAAGTTATGGTATGGAGCAGAAAGGCAATTAATTGATTTAGGATTTTATCATTTATTGAACAAACCCGATTGGGGTATTTATGAATAAAAATTAGTATCTAGTATCTCTGTTTGGTTGATAAACTCCATTGCTATTTACAATTGTACCTCTTGGCTTAAATATCCCAGTTTCCATCATTATTTGATTCTGAGCTTCTTGTTCGTCTAATACGTCACTATAGTTATAGATACCAGAACAACCACAACCACAATCTCCTTTCAATTTACTTGGCGGCATTCTTCTTGTAGTGTAATCAGGAACATAAGTCACAGCAACTTCGGTTTCACCGAATCTATCTAACTTCATTCCTTCTTCATAATAATCGGCTGGGCCACCTGAAAGATCACTTAAATTGTTTCTGTTTGGCCAACGATCGTCTACATTATCAACTCTTCCTGTGACTGGATCAATATATCTATTCTGAACTTTAATTCGTTTAGTAGCAACTGGCTTCCTTCTTCTAACAAAATTGTGAGCAAGATTGACAGGGAAATCTACGAAATCGTTATGAGGGAATGGTTGTAACATTTTTTTTTGAAAGAAGAGAAAAAAAGTTAGCAATAACAAGAAAAGTTAATTAGAGCACTTTCCATTTCACTCCTGCCATGTAGAGCGGAGACTTTGTCATATATTCCTCTATTCTATCAGCTCTCATTAGTTTAGGTTTTCCCATGAAAGTTTTCTTTACTCCGGGCACATCGGACAAATAGCTTTCAAAATGATTATGCAGCGCCTCGTAATCCAAACTTATGTTACTATGATGTTCAACATGAAATTTAATGTGCCAATGTATGTGACCTTTTTTGGCTCCTACTTCCATAGCATAACTGATATCAACTTTATCGATGTAATCTGAATTCCATTCATGGTTCTCTAGATTAAAAATAACAACGTCAGTAATAGCAGTTTTCTTTCTAAGTGCCTTCATTGCTTCGTCGAACGCTTCCTGTAGCATTCTCTGATGCTGGTCATCTTCTGGGGCAACACGAGAATCCAATAGGATGAACCAGCTGGAATTTTTCTGGCGTTCACTACGCTTCGCCCAAGCTTTCTCTTTAAGAGACTTGTTTTCTATTTCAAGTTTTCTAATTTTCTTTTTAGATATTTCTCCAACTTCCTCATCCGCGTCAGACGAACGTTTCCTTTTCTCGCTCATTCCTAGTATTCCTTTTTTCCTAGAAATAATTGACTGAAAAAAAAAGAGAGAAATAAAATGGCTAATACAAGTAACAAAGTTAGATTTGACGATGAAAAATCACCAGGCGAATTAGATAATATTCTTTCTCATTCGAATGATGGAGGGTTACAATTTTATACTGTTGATCCTTCTCTAAGAGGATTAGGAATTGTAAATCAAGAACCTTTGCCTATTAATAACCAAGGGGAATTACCTCCTGAAGCAAGACAGTTTTTTGCAAATCAGTCTTTGATCCCTCCTGATGAAAGAAGTTTAAATCCCTTACCTACTACTACCAATGATATTCCACTACCAAATGTAACAAGTGCGCCAAAAAGAGGAAGACCGAAAAAAATCCCTCAACAAACACCTTCTCCCAGAAGTGAGCCCAAAAAGCCACCAGCAAAAGCAGCCAAGTCTGGAATAGATGTAGAAGTGTCATCCTCTGATCCTACTAATACTAAAGGAATGATATTGATTAGAAAGATCAAAGCTTACATTAGACTATACCCTGAACTCGCAGCGCACTTAAGAAACGTCCAATCCGATATCAGAGACCTCTCAGTAGAAGAATTGGGGAAACTCCTGAACATTATTAAGGAGAGCATACCTGGTGGGATGGAAGAACAGATCGTGAAGAACGTTTTTATGAGAGGGTTAACGATTGCAGAGAACTTAACCATTCAAATGGCACAACAATCAGAGAACCCAAAAGTAAGGAATCTCGTCTTCATTCGCGGAATTTCTGATTCTACAGCCGAGCTGATGAACAATCCTGATGTTAGAGGTAGTGATATGGACATCAATAGAGACCTAGAAGAGATAGCTATTGATTTCTATGGTTACATACCAAACTCACCTATCGCTAGATTATGCTCGAAAATGTTCGCTATTACTAGCGCTGTCATGGCAGCTAATCAGGCAGAATTTGAAAGAGTTCGTAATTCGCGAAAGGCTCAGTCTGACCCAATTGGAGCATATGGAATGCAAGGCCTTCGCGGAATACCTATTTCTATGGCAGATTTACCTCCTGAAGTTGCGGACCAGATAAGAAAGGAGACTGCTAAAAACAATCTACAGCAAGAACAAGTGCAACCAGCTGAGATGGATATTAGAAAGAAGAGGAAAGGAAAGACAGCAAACATGCAAGCTAAAGAATAATAATAACAAAACAATAAAAGTTTTAATAATTGTTCTTCTTCTTATTGATATCTGATAGTGTGTGCTCTAGGGCGATAATCATCCTTTCTGGTGGGTGTGGGTTGTTTAGCTGTAACTTTTGTTCTAGATCCAGTTGATGATCGTTTATTGATGGGGATTTCAATTTGCTTTTGGGTCTGAGATCTTTTGGGTGAGGGTTTAATTAAAGGCTGTGTCTCTTCTTCTTCTTCTCCAGATGAGGATACTTCATCAGTACGAGTGTCTTCGTCTTCACTGGAATACAGTTCATTGGACTCAAGAACTTCTTTAGCAGCTGCGCTTCCAAGTTTAGCTGTATCACTTCCAGATCTTTTATGGGTTGTTCCAGTAGCAAGTACAACATCAGAATCTGTTGCACCATTAGATACGCTTGAATTTGATTGTTCAGAAGTCAATTGTCTTTTTACTCGCCCACCTTTCTTCTTTGGTTCGTTCTCATATTTCTCGGGGTGAGCAAGTCTATCTTCTTCGACTTCCTGGAATTTCTTTCTGGCGGCTGCCTTCTGGCTGATACATTGCTGCAAATGATCAATTCCGATAGCGTATGCACCTTCAATCTTGCAGGCGTATTTAGCTGCTTTCATACTTCCTTCTGTGGTCCAGGAAGGCATGATACCAAAAGCTGGTGATTCGCCACCAAAGAGTTTTGAGTTTGATACTATTTCAATCATCTGTTCGTTGGTAGGAGTCTTTGTTTCGATCTTTGGTATGTTCCAGTAATAAGCGTTCCATTGAACCAACCAATGATCAGCAGCTAAACCTAGAGATCTCAAGAGAAAGGTCATTAAATGTTCTCTGGTAGCAAATGCTCCATGAGAATTGTCTTGTGTAGGGAATTCTGTGCATGTGTTGTGTCCATCTTTGTCCTCTGCGCAGCTCTTGCTGTGGGGTAGGAATGTGATGATTGGGAAATAAAAAAAGGGGCATTGAGATCCATCAAGATTGTCAATTGCAACTTTGATTTCACGAGCTGATAATGGCATGATGTTAACGAATTGTCTGCGTGCTTTATCTTTCAGTAATTGGATTATTTTGTTGTAATCCTGTCCGGCTTGCTTAACGAAAACTCTCTGTTTCTTGGGCTTTGGTTCTTTCTTGCTTGTTCCATCACTGGCTGCTTTCCTTTTCTTGACTGCAAAACGATAATTGTCAGCCTTGGGTAAATAAACTGTTACGTCTCCTCTTTTTTCAACTTCCATTTCTTCTTCTGGTGGTTTGTATCCTGAAAAACAATAATCGAATTCTCTATCGAAATTATCAAATAATAAATCTCTTTTTTCTTGCTCGTCCAATAATGAAAGCAAACTGTCTTCCGTTTTTTTGGGCGAAAGGGGGGAAAAAGTGAATGAAAGAAAATGAAACCCGCAGCGTATTTGTAATGGTTGCAAAAGCAGCAGCTTCTTAGCGGAAGAACCGCTCAAATTCTTACCTTCCGCAAATCTTATTTTCTAAAAACCCAACCAAAAAAAGCAACCTACAAACTCCGAGAATCTACTGTCAATCATTACTATACATATATGGCAGTACCTTTACTTCTAGCGCTAGGCTTGGGATTCGTGGGAATCACAAATGCAGCACGTTCCAAGAATTATAACGTTCAACGCAAATACACAGCAGGAAAGCTTCCTCCTAATGCATCATCGGATTATCTAGATCATGAAGCCTTCCAGATGAACGAAGATCGTACTGTAGGTATGTTTAAGACTGCTTACCTAGGAGGGAAAAGCTTCTTCACTGAAGAAACTAAAATGATTAGACCTATTAGAAGAACAGGTTTAGATCCCAAGAGAACTGGTATGCAAGTCCATGCTGATTTGCGTAGGAAGAACGCAATATTGGGTAGACTTTCTGCTGCTGTGGGAAAAAATAGACTTACCATAATCAAACCTTCCTTTGGAACAAAAGTTAAACTATTGGGATTACCCAACGAAGAAGGGTTTGAAGCATGGAAGAATGTTCCCAATGCATGGTTCGATCGTAAAACTGCTGCACCTCATCTAGACAATATAATAGATAATTATAACGATCAGTTTGGAGATGCTGGTTCTGCTCCTATGAAAGGTAGACCAAACACATTTACCCCTATACAATACTATGGTAACCCTTGGGGAGCGGGAGGACAACTTTACGTTCACTATAAAGACGGAGCTGATCGTGATGACGGATTTAATGGTCCTACTACTTCTTCAGGATATGTTTGGGGCCCCGCTCAGTCTGTTGCCGGTATTCAGGGCATGGGTCCGTCTATTGAACAATCAAGTAAAGCAAACGCGTTTGGAGGAGCAGGAGGGAAATCAATCAGAGGATACTAAAGAAAAATTGTTCACAGAGGAAGAAGAAGATCTCCTTAGGATGGTTTTTATTTTAGCTCTATATTCTTGATGTCAAACAACACATGCTTTTCTTCTTCTTTTTGTTTATCAAGTTTCGCAACCTTTCTTCTAAAGCGAAGCATCACAAATAAACTAAATATTATCACGTAGTTAGCCCTAGAATATAAGTTGAAAAAATATCCAAATTCTTGCCGGCATATTTTCAAGAGAATACCCAGTTCTGGGATTTTCTGTATAAATTCCTTGAGACAGTAAAATTTAAACCCTTCCCCGCATTCCTCCTTTTTCATTATAATGTTCTTTTCATCGTCTCCTTCAAGATCGAAATAATCCAAAAGTAACAAAACAATTCCACTCAAACCGTTAAGGTAATGAAAAGCTGCGGTTTCTAAACCAAATTTTGATGCACATGCAGTTATGCCTTCAGTATTAAAATGTTTCATCCCCTTACACTTCACTTTGCTACCCAAATCCGCAAATAAATGATTTGCCTGATCTGTAAACATAGTACGAAAATTTACTTCAATTCTTCTCTCTACTAGCTGATGAGATGAGGTGATAAAATCATTAAAGGAAGATCGTTTGTCATGCGCGAGCGGTGCTGAGTTTGCGATTTCTCTCATTAAAGAACGAAACTCTTCATCATTTCCGTAAATCACGTAGGCTCTAGCCACTATGTGAAAAGTAAAGTCTCTCAAGAAGTTATAATCTTCTGGGGTTCTGTCTGCGAATTTTTGCAAAATAGGATCTAATCTTGCAGGTTTACGAAGTACCGAACCATGGGGATTTTTAGGAAAATTTCTAAATTCTTCCACACTCATAATTTCAGATTGAGACTATTTCGGTTTCATTATAAAAAAGAAGTGAATGTCTACAGCTATACTACTCACAGCGGCGTTAGTGGGGGCAATGGCAGCTACAGCGAATTCAAAGAATATTTCTTTCTATAACGAAAAGTTACAATCACCTAATGAAAGAAAAGTTATACCAGATGGAGTATTTATGGATCAATCAAGACAAACTTACTATCAAACAATTAAAGAAGCAGGAATTAAAAATCCTTTTCTTGAATTGAATTCTGATGATATGAAAAGATTTGAAGACGTAGGGATGTACGGGCAAAGAAGAACTGAACTAATGTTACCAGGAGATTTGGATTTAATACAGGTCTACCGCTATGATGGCGGATTTAATATCTGAAAAAAACAAAACCCACAATAGCATGAGAAATAAATCAATCAATATTCCAATCTATTGTATATAAACATTGATTG
>CAYGDZ010000024.1:0-8855 GCA_964348805.1 uncultured Candidatus Saccharibacteria bacterium
ATATTAATAAGTTAGACCTATAAAAATAAAAATAAAAATATTATATGAAAAATGACCGAGAGATAATTAACAATTCCCATACTAGAGATTCTGGTGTAACAGGTTTACATTTTGATAATCTTTTCAACCAAGACGAAGATGGATCTGGGAGTGTGATCGACATAGCGACTGGAGAACCATACGATAACTCTACTTTTTTAGCTACGGAAGGGCTGACTCATATCTCTGAAGAGGCGCTTACATCAGATGATAAGCAAAAGGACACAGTAGGGGATAGAGCTGATGTGTGGCTGCGAGATAATGACCCAGAACATCCTGAGCACGTAGCTTCGTCGGGATCAGACAGAAGCTAATTAGATGTATTAACAGCTATTATTTGTTTGAAAAGTAGTCGACTTCTTTGATGATGTCTAGCAACGCCTGAGCTTTGCGTGTTTCATCAGCAATTTCAGTGGCAGTTGTGTGAGCTTTGTTAACTAGCTCTTCGTCATCAGTAGAGCGGATTATTAGTAATAATATGTCGAATTTTTCTTCTGGTGGTAATTCTAGCTTGTCTACCAAAGGCTTTAGCTCTGCCAGAGCCTCTTTTTTAATAGCTTCTAGCTCCTCATGAGTTGCGGTTGGTGTAGTTGTTGTTGCAGGTGGTGTAGTTTCCTCTAGCGGAGGCATAGCTGGCACTTCAGGGGTTGTTTCAGGAGGTGTATCTACAGGCAGTTCAGCCATCGGCGCAGCTGGTGCGTCGCCATCGGCTCCTGATAGTACTTTTGCTAGGTCATTATCGTCGCTAACTGGTTGGTTATTGACTGGTTGTATGTTCACTGGGCCCACCCTGTATTTATTAACTGTTTATGCTTTGAGACCAGTATACTGTATTATTGTTTATAGATGCAAGTAGTTTTGGAGGAAATACAATGCTAGATGACCTAAACGTTATTTCACAAAAAGATCCCAAGGATGCCTTGGGGGTAGCAGCTGCTCAGCCATCACAGGCTGGTTGGAACGCAACTGTTAACAATCAACAGAATGATGAATTCGTACCAGAGACAGTAGTTGTTGCTGGTATGGGTGGGTCTGCACTAGCTGCAGGATTGGTAAAAAGTTGGCTCAAAATAACAAAACCGTTCGAAGTAGTCCGAAAGTATAATCTGCCAGGTTACGTTAATGAAAAAACCCTAGTAATTGCTAGCAGTTATTCAGGTAATACCGAGGAAACCCTGTCAGCGCTGGAGGAAGCAGAAGGTTTAGGCGCTAAAATAGCTGTTATTTCAGCTGGCGGACAATTGATTGATATTGCTCAGGAAAATAATTATCCATTTGTGCAGCTACCTAGCGACTATCAGCCGCGCATGGCAGTTAGTCTGAATTTACGTGGACTAGTAAAGTTGATGGAAGTTTACGGCCTGGCCCAAGGTAAATACGACGAAATAGCGTCTGTAGCAGATTGGTTGGACGACAGGGTAGAAAAGTGGCTACCAGGCGTGCCGACCGAGCATAACTATGCAAAGCAGCTGGCCGAGCAATGTGTCGGCAAGACAGTTATTGTTTATAGTGGTTCTCGCATGGCGCCAGTTGGTTACAAGTGGAAGATTTCTATCAATGAAAATGCTAAAAACGTGGCATTTTGCAATGAATTACCAGAATTTAATCATAACGAATTTATCGGTTGGACATCCCATCCCGTTGACAAGCCATTTGCGGTGCTGGATCTAATATCTGGGTTCGAGCATCCACAAGTTTTGCGTCGTTTTTCTATATCAGATCAGCTGTTGTCAGGTCAGCGACCAAAAGCTATACCGATTGAACTACAGGGTGAAAATGTATTGTCGCAAATGCTATGGGGCTGTGTGCTGGCTGATTTTGTCAGTATTTATATGGCAATCCTGAACGGAGTTGATCCAACTCAGGTAGATTTGATCGAAAAGCTCAAGGGCGAGCTAGCCTAGTTTACATATTTTGATTAGTATTATATAGTATCAGCACATATGTCAGAAGCGAGTTTTGAGGACTATAAGCCACTAAAAGTAACTGCGGATTCTATATATGGTGATGAAGTTGTCGCCATGGTTATTCCCAATGGAGAAGATGCTGAGTTTAAGATAACTTCAGATGTCAGTCAATTTAGCGATAGAGCACTACGACATGCAATTACAGAATTGGCAAGTACTATAAGAGCAAAGAACATAAAACATGAACTTTACTATGAAGTACCTAGATCAGATAAAGAACTATCTCATGCACTTACAGGTAGTGGTTTTGAAAAAACTACTACAAATGATGACTATGACTATTATTCACCACTGAGACATATGGATAGTGAAGATATTGCTGTTCTCGATACAGTTCAATTTTCTCCGGAACTTGCTGAGGCAATTGAAAGAATACTCGAGGATAATAACATTCGTGAAATGTATTATGAAGATGAATTTATGCTTCATTACGGCGAGTTTAATAGCTTCATTATTCAAGCTGGTACATATTTTGAGGATGGCTGGCCGATTTATTGGCTCAAGCTAAAATTGAAAGGTCGATCCGAGTCTGTGTACAAAACGAGATATCCAACAGAAGCTGTAGAGCTTCATATTGCTCCAAATACAGGAAAAATAATTTCTTATACCAAAGAAATGCAAGAGCTTGATGAAAATAATAGAGAAGTACCTCTTCCGAATGTTGGTAATGCTCCTTTTCTTTTGGAAATTAACGATCAAATACGAATAATGAATGAAGAAGAAGCCCATGACTTATCAAAAGAGGTATTTACTGGTATTGACCAATGTCAGTACGAAGAAATTATTGAGTATGTTGATAAAGTTTTAGCTGAGTACAAGCTGGACTAGCTCTGCTCTCGCAAGGCTTCGATAGGGTCTTTCATACTGGCCCGGATGGCTGGGCCTAGACCGAAAACGACACCAACTATTATCGACAGTCCCAGTGAAATAGCCATAATTGGCAAGCTGACTATAGGTGTCAGTCCTAACATCAGGCCTATAAACAGAGCAGCAGCAATTGCAATGACTATACCTACAATTCCGCCGATTACACTGATGATTAGCGCCTCGATCAAAAACTGCCACATTATATGTTTGTTGCTGGCGCCTAGGCTCTTTCGTATACCGATCTCGCGGGTTCGTTCAGCTACTGCAACTAGCATAATATTCATGATGCCGACACCACCGACTATCAGTGATATTCCAGCTACAATTGCTGTCAGCGTCGTCACGAATCGATAAAAGTTTTTCGATACCAGCACAGCATCTTGACCAGCCAGCACCTGATAGTCTTTTTCGCCACTGTGTTGTTTTAGCAGTATTTTGTCGGCTTGTTTCGTAACCTTTTGTACTGTACTGCCGCGTTCTGGCACAATTAATATCTGTTGTATCTGGGCAATTCCTTGGTTGAATTTTCGGCCATCATTTAGGCTGACAATTGCCGAGTGATCTATATCTATACCACTAATACCAATAGGCTGGTTAGTCCGTTGCAGCACACCAATAATGACATGCTCGACACCGCGTATTTTTAGCTTTTTACCCAGTATTTGGTCTGTGCCAAAGGTGTCTATTGCTAATTGTTGCCCTATCACAACAGTTTCGTCATTGGTTTCGTCATCAATAAACTGACCATTGCTGGTTTTTAACTTTAGTGCCTCGGCAAAGCTAGGTGTTGTAGCTAAAATCGAAGCTTGCTCGATAGATCTAGGGTTACGTTCGATACTGCCGTTTATTAGCATCAATGGCGTGACACTAGCTATTGAATCAGCTCTATCCAGGGCCCGAACATCTCTTTCCTGCAGTGTGGTCGTTGCGTATGGTGCGATAGGGCTGAGTGAGAATATACTACTCTCGCTAAGGTTGCCCGTTTGTGATCCACCAGGACGTACCACTATCAAATTATTACCCAGCTCGTTGACTTGGTTGATGCTGGACTGGCGGATACTTTCGCCCAACGACAAAATCAGGGTAATACTAACCACTCCGATTATGATTCCTAGCATTGTCATGTTTGTGCGGGTTCGTGAATTGCGCAGGCTATCAATTGCAATACTGGCATTTGTCAGGGATATCATTTTTTAGCCGCCTTTTTACTAGTTTTCTTTTTGATTGGCTTTTTAGCAGCTTTTTTACTTTGACTAACTTTTCGGCGCTTTGCACTGAGAGGTATTTTAGCAGTTAGATCAGGTTTTTTTGGTTCAACTTTACTGTCGGTATCAATTTTACCGTCCAGCATATAGATGATACGGTCGGCATATGATGTTAGACGAGAGTTGTGCGTAACCATTATGATGGTATTACCGCGACTGTGAATTTCGCTGAGTTCTTGCATAATTATTTCGCTAGATTTGCTATCCAGGTTACCTGTCGGTTCGTCAGCCAGGATTATAGACGGCTGGTTGACCAAAGCGCGTGCTATCGCTACACGCTGCATCTGCCCACCAGATAATTGGTGCGGCATATAATATTCACGATTTTGCAAATGAAACAATCGCAAAGCTTTGCTAGCTGCCATCAGGCGCTTGATGTGTGTTTGTCCGCTGTAAATTAGCGGCAGTGCAACATTTTCGATGACGGTTTGGCGGGGTAGTAGGTTGAAACTTTGAAAAACAAAGCCAATTTGCTCACGACGTATTTGTGCCCGGCGGCTTTGCGATATTGCTTCGACTGGCTCGCCGTTTAGGTCGTATTCACCATCTGTTGCCTTGTCCAGTAGGCCCAGTATATTTAGTAATGTTGTTTTTCCGCAGCCGCTCGGTCCCATAATTGCAACGAACTCACCCTTGTTGATAGTCAAATCCATACCATCTAGGGCGGTCGTGACAGCATCGCCGTAGCCGTAGCTTTTGTACAGGCCTTTTAGTTTTATCACCGGTGGTGGGGTTTTCGGCGTCATTATTGTATCTCGCAGTTTATTTTGTTTATAATCTTGTCTTTATTATAGCCTGGCTCTGATATCTTATGCAATCAGAATTGTATAGTGCAAATCACAACTATCTAGGATATTCTCCCTTGGTGCAACCTGCTAGCACGTCTTTGAGCGTGCTAAAATGATCTTGATGCATAAAGAGGGTATTCATAAGCAGACCGGGTTTACTTTGGTAGAGCTGTTGATCGTGATTATCATTATAGGTGTTTTGGTTTCATTGGTAATAATAGTTTATTCAGGCGTCCAGGAAAGAGCTATGCAATCTCGTTCTCTGTCCGCAGTAGATACGTGGGAGAAAGCTGTTAGAATGATCGAAGTTGAATCAGGGTATACTCCTGTTCCGCAAAATGATTATCAAGCGGCCTGTGTTGGTGAGAATTTTCCCGCTGATGACGATTTTCCTGAAGGCGCATGCGTTGTTATGGGTGATAATGATATCGTAATATATTCAGATCCTGATTTTAATTCTCTAATAAGACAGAAGGCTGGTTCAGTGCCTGACTCCAAGCACCCTACCATACAGGCAACTACTTCCGATGGTCAACCTATGAAAACTAGAGGATGGTTTCATTCGAGTACATTCATATATCAGCTGACAAAACAGGGCAATAACTGTGGACGTGGTGAAGCAGTAGGCCAGATGATAATGGAAGGACTCGAGGTAACAACTTGTCGAATTACACTTCCACCTGCAGCCAATAGCCAATAGCCAAGTCAATTATTGAACAGTAATTCTATATATAGCTGTGGCGGAGAGAGAGGGATTCGAACCCTCGATACACATTGCTGCGCATACACGCTTTCCAAGCGTGCGCCTTCAACCACTCGGCCACCTCTCCAGGCTAGATCTATTGTATAGACTAATCCAAAAAAAGAAAAAACGCCCACATCTCTGGATTGAGATAGGGCGTTTGGATCCTTGAGTTCGACGACTATTCGATGATTCCCTTGCGAACCGCAATCGCAACTGCCTCGGTGCGGGTTGAGGCATTGATCTTCGCCAAAATCCGCTTTGTGTGCGTGCGGATTGTCTCGGTTGATAGACCAAGAATGTCAGCGACCTTTTCGGTCTTTGCACCGTCAGCGAACAGCTGCAAGATCTCAATTTGACGCTCGGTCAGTGTTTCAACTGTCTGCTGTTTGGCAATTATGCCGGCAGGATCGATGTAAACAAGACCCTTTTCCATCTGGCTTAGTGCTAGAGCCAGGATCTCAGTACTACTCGTCTTGATGACAATTGCCATGCAATCCAGCTTTTTGTTACCAAAAGTCCGCCGCGTCAACGCCGGGTCTTCCAGCAAAATCAAGGTCTTACCGTCGAACTGAATGCTGGTGTGCTGCTGTGGGTCAAGTTCTGTGTTTACAGAGACCCTGGTGTTATCCCACAGCTGCTTGATGAGGACTTTTAAACCCTCTGCAAACGCTGGACTCTCGCAGTTAATGACTATTTGTCGCATACTACTCCTAAAGGATCGTGTGACACAAGGTCACAATGGTTGTGAAATCTCCGAAAAAAAACAAAAACTTCACTATAATGATAACATAAATACTATTAAAAAGCAAGTCTAGAACAGATAGGTCAGAACATATACAATAGGTATACATGAATAAACCTCATGTCAGTCGCAAATATATTTTCGTGACAGGGGGTGTACTCTCGGGAGTGGGCAAGGGTATAACCGCCGCATCTATCGGTGCTGTTTTAAAAGCACGAGGTTTAAACGTCTCTGTACAAAAGTGTGATCCGTATTTGAATGTCGATGCTGGGACGTTGAATCCCGCCGAACACGGCGAATGTTTTGTGACAATTGATGGTGCCGAAACTGATCTAGATCTAGGTCACTACGAAAGATTTCTAGACATCGAAGTCACCCAACAAAGTGCAACATTGGCAGGTCGGGTGCTGCGCGATTTGATCGCTAGCGAGCGGGCTGGCAAGCTGTTAGGCGAAACAGTACAGATGGTGCCGCATTTTACCAATGCTATCAAAACAGAAATTGCCAATTCGTCACCCGGCAGCGACGTGCATATCGTTGAAATTGGTGGAACTGTTGGTGATTATGAAGGTTTGTCATTTGTCGAAGCTATTCGTGAATTTTCTACAGAGGTTGGTAGTGAAAACTGTGCATTTGTGCACGTTGTCTATATTCCATACCTTAGCGCCAGCAAAGAATACAAAACAAAGCCCGCCCAAAATGCTATGCGTGACTTGCGTAGTTTTGGTATTGTGCCTGACGTCATTGCGGCACGTAGCGATGACCTGGCTGGTGAATCTGTGATGAAAAAGATCAGTATGTTCGGTGGCGTGCCTTTGCAATCTGTCATAAACCTACCAAATGCCAGTAGTATTTACGAAGTTCCGCTGACTATAGAAAAGAGTCATATAGATCAACTGCTAGCAACAAAACTAAAGTTACCACTGGGCAAGCCAGATATGCGCGTATGGCAAGATGTGCTAAAAAAATCATCAAGTGATCACAAAAAAACAGTAAAGATAGGTGTTATTGCTAAATATTTGGATAACGAAGACACTTACTATTCGGTGATAGAAAGCTTGCGGATTGCGGCGTGGCACGAGGGCCTGGGTATAGACATTGCGTGGGTTGATGCCGAAAAAATCAGTAAAAAGTTGAGCGAATTGGACCAGTATGACGGTATTTTAGTGCCTGGTGGTTTCGGGACGCGAGGCGTTGAAGGTAAAATTGCGGCTGCAGGTTGGGCTCTAGAAAATAACAAACCATATTTAGGTTTATGTTTAGGTTTACAGGTGGCAGTTATTGCAGCTGCAAAGCGTGGTGGCGTCAAAAATGCTACCAGTGCAGAGCTAAACGAAACGTCAAAAGACCAAGTTATATATTTGATGCCAGACCAAGCGGGCAAACAAGCAACTGGTGGAACTATGCGACTAGGGAACTATACAGCAGAGCTAGCAAAAGGTTCGCAAGTTGCAAAATTATATGATGCAACAGAAGTAATTGAACGGCATCGACATCGTTACGAAGTAAATCGAGAGTATGAATCACAAATTGAAAAAGGCGGACTAAAGATTAGTGGCGAATCACCAGATGGCAGACTGGTAGAATTTATCGAAGCGCCGAAACACAAATATTTTGTAGCAACCCAAGCTCATCCGGAATTCAAATCTCGCCCATGGCGGCCACACCCATTGTTTGCAGGTTTGATAAAATCTGCAAAACGTAAATAAAGTGAAAACCCCCTCTGGAGGAGGATTTCACTCGACTCTTGAAGGGGTTGATTGACCGCTAGTATTTCAGCGGATGTTTTGGTGCGTTGGTAAGTTGTCGAACGTATACATAGGCAGTCCTTTTTGCCTTTGCAACATCCTACACACCTGTTTGTGCTGTTTATTTGTTGGTTCGTACTGGTATCCATACCACTGTGTACGCGGCAAACGTTTTGGGTTTGACACACATAGTGCATATGCCTCGGCGAACTGCTCTATTGGTGGGGCAGCGCCTTCTCGCCATTTGCGCTTGTCGCCCATGATGCGCTGAAAAGCAAACCCCACATTTCTGTAGGAGATGAAACTAAAAACATGTCCCATCTCGTGCCAAAACACATAGCTTGGATCTACAACGAAGCATCCTATGGTGCATATATGAATAAGCGAAGTATTCATATGAACACAAGCGATTGTGTCCTCGAGCGTAGGGCAGCCGACGCTATTTGCGTCAACACTTACATCTGGTGTCGGCAGACCTCGTTTGCTGGCGATGTCTGCCCAAGCCTGGAATGGCTGAATAATGTTGCCGTTTGTGTCTGTGACAACCGCCGCTTTTGCGTCAGAGGGCAAAAACATAACGGTCATCAGCAAGCCAAAGACAATCCAACTCGTAATAAACCGAAATGTTCTAGGCACGAGGCCTCCTGGTAGAAATTTTTCAAAACTACTGATACTATTATGCACTAATTATATA
>CAYGDZ010000025.1:0-8814 GCA_964348805.1 uncultured Candidatus Saccharibacteria bacterium
CAAAAATAAGGTTCAATATATCAGAACTGTTTTAGATAATTGGTACTAAAGGTATTTTCGATAGTATTTTTTTGTAAATATGATTCTTCAGCATAATTAATAAGACATTCGACTAGTTGAAGCTTCGATACACCGTTAGCCCGCCAGTTGTGTGAGTAGAGATCGCCTGGCAGAGGATTGAGTTCATTGAAATATACTTCATTAGTTTTGCCATCAATCAATAAATCTACTCGTGCAATCCCCTGACACTCAATAGCTTTGTAGGATTTTATGGCAGTTTCTACAGCTTGACCATACAGTGTTTTATCTAGCTTTGCAGGTAACTCACTATAGCCTTGAGCGCCCTTTTTGCCCCCACCTTTTTTACCGCCTTCGTTTATATATTTGTTTTCGAAGTTGAAAAAATCGTTATCTTTGACAAGGGGTCTTTCTAGTAAAGATGGGATGGGGTCTTGATTGCCCATAATAGGTAAGGTGACTTCTATTAAGTTCCCTACACCTTCCTCTACTAAAACTTTATTATCGTAGTGAAGCGCTACTTCAATAGCATTTCGTAAATCATCAAACTTTGTTATTTTTGAAATACCGATACTTGAACCAAGATGCGACGGTTTTACAAACAAGGGCAACGACAATTCTTTTTTAATTTTTTGTATGATAGATTCGGAAAAATCAGTTTTTAAAAACGAAATGTATTTTGGCGTTGGGATATCGTGTGCTAGTACCACTTGTTTTGCTAGTACTTTGTCCATCGCAACAACACTAGCTGACATATCACAACCTACAATTGGCATACCTGCCATACGCAGTAGCCCCATCAAACTACCATCTTCGCCGTAAGTTCCGTGCATTGCAGGAAAAGCAATATCTATATGTATCTTTTCACTACGAAGTCCTGGTTTTGTTAGCACCAAACCATTGTCAAAAAGTATATTTATTTTCTTTGACTTTTCTAAAAAAATACTTAGTCCGGTACCACGATAAAGCGCAATATCTTTTAATTTTTCATCACTGTACCAAGAGCCGTCTTTGCTGATATATATTGGTACAGATTCATATTCTTGACTCAGATCAATAGGAGTTATGACACTGGAAATTGCAGTCACTATAGAAATATCATGTTCTGTCGACTTGCCCCCAAAAAACACTGCAACTTTTTTCTTCATATACCTATTGTATCAGTGATAGTTATCAGTCCAATCATTTTGCATCAGAACAACATCTCCCCTTGCTACAACTTGGTCAATGTTGGTATAAAAAGCCAGCGGATCTTTAACTATAGTAACTTTACCTTTGTACCCAGCTTTATCGAGACCTTCGACTATAGTGTCTGTAGTAGAATTTTTCATAAGTACTACTTCATCCGCAACATTTGCGATAAGACCGCCTATTTTTTGGTGGATTTGTGTGGATTTTGCTCCTTGTTCTACAAGACCAGGCGTGACATAGACGCGTCGCTTGGCTGGTAAGCTTTTTAGTAGCTCCAAGCCAACTTCTACACCTTCAATATTACCATTGTAGGTGTCGTCAATTATCCAGGCGCCGTGTTGATGTCTAGGCTGAAGGCGGTGTTCAACTGGCTTTAACTTACCCAAACCCACTTGGATCTGTTGATCACTCAAACCAAGTTCTTCTTTTGCAATCACCGTAACTACTGACATAATACCTACGGTATGTAGGCCAAGTAAACCTGTCTTGATTGTTATCGTGTCTTTGTCTTTTTGTAATGTAAACTCAGTACCATCAAAACTTGTTTTGGATTTTTGTACTTTCCAATCTCCTATTCCACCGCTACTAAAACCTAGTCGGTCATTTTTATCGGCTCTGTCTCTAACCAAACTACTTTCCATATTTTTATATAGTGGTTTATTGCCTAGATAGGTCTCGAGTTCAAATATAGTAGCAACTGTGCGCTCCAAAGTTTTAAAAGTTTTTAAATGAGCTTCGTTAATCCCGGTTATTATACCTATGTCTGGGCGCGTAAGTTCTGAGAGTTCTTGTATGTCACCTACGTGAGATTCCCCCAGTTCGAAAATGAGTATATCTTCATCGCCAGTTAGAGTATGAGCAAATCTACTTATACCAATAAGTGTGTTTTGATTTCCAGGTGTCGCAGCAACATTTTTACCTTCACTAAGTGCGATCAATAAAGCTTCTTTGGCCGTTGTTTTACCATAACTTCCTGCTATCGCTATCTTTGTAGCCTTGTGGTTGGCTATGATTTTTTTTGCTACAATAATCATTTGTTTTTCTCTGGGTTTTTGGACAAAAACATATCCGAGCCAAAGAGGAATAACTATACCATATGCAAGTATCCATGGAGATATAGCTACAAGTAGAAGACTGAGTGGCCAAAAGCCACTAAATATTAATGCTAAAGAAATCGAAAAAACTACACATACAATCAACCAAAGTAACACTTTGAGTGACTGGGCTTTTTTTGTGGCGATAAGTTGCTTGCGATACATAACTCGGTCAAAATTTGATGTTCGCCAAACCCATGCTAAATATTCAGGTATATTGTATCCGCTGTTTTGCAACATATATGCAAGTGAGGTTATATATGAGAGGCGATATCGGGAAAAAAGATATTTCACAAAAATTTTTCCATATCTTTTTGTACCTCTTGAGGATTATCTATATGTACAAAGTGTCCAGCACCTGCAATAACTACCAGTTCCGATCCAACAATTTTTTCATGAAATACATATCCATCACCAACTGGAGTTTGGTCATCTTCTTCACCCCATATGAGTAGTGTTGGCATAGTTATATTTGAAATTTCATTCGTAAGATCTTCACTTATAGTATTTAGAAAAATCTTCCTCATAGGTCCTGCCTGCAAATAATCACTTGCACCTGCTTGAGCATAGAGTTTTTGACGCAGCTTAGGTTGTAGCTTTTTTAGTACAGGTAATTTTGTGATCGCTTTGCCGGTTTTTGCTACAGCTTTGTATAGTGCTTTTTTCGTGCCTACACTAGGTTTGATACCAGCCGCACCTATAAATATCACTTTATCGGGACGAAGTAGTTGATTTGAGATAAGTTTTATAGCCACCCTACCGCCAAAGGAATGAGCAATGATTGTGTATATATCTTTTATGCCTATTTTATATAAGAATTTTTTTACAAAATCAGCATAATCTTGCACTCGCCAATTATCAGGTGGTGTCTGACTTTGGCCAAATCCAGGCAAATCAATACATATGACTCTATATTTCTTAGAAAAGTGTTTAGAAATAGATTTAAAAGTTGTACTACCAGAACCCCAACCATGAAGACATAGTAAAATTTTACCTTTGCCCTCATCTTCAAAATTAGTCAAAAGACCATCAATAATAACTTGCATATATACTACTAATTATAAGCTACATTGGTAAAATTCATCACTTTTCATGCAAACTTAAAATCCATGAAAAAAGCCAGACCAAAAGTCTGACTACTTTCATGGAGGACCAGGTGAGACTTGAACTCACGACACCCTGCTTAAAAGGCAGGTGCTCTAACCAACTGAGCTACTGGTCCACGTCACAATTCACTACAACTTTCAGAAATAAAACATATTTTATTTCTTGGCGTTTACGTTATTGCTCCTTTCAAATTTTCAAACAGCTAAAGCTTGGTTTAAAAATTTGGTTAGAACAACAATTGCGAATAACAGATAAGACTATAGCAAATTTAAGGTGTTAAGTCTAGTGCTAACTTTAGTGTGGTTTCTTGCGTGGGCGATGGGTTAGCAAAATATTACCTAGCGCAGTTACTAGGGCTACAACTGTGATGATCTTTGCATATTGCTCGACAGATACTAATATTTGATCACTGTTTGTACCTAGGGCTGTTACTAACAGCGATGCGGCCAGTAGCGCAAATACTAGCGCCTCGAACAATCGTGCAATTTTGCCATGCTCTTTGCCACTGACACTCATCAGCATAACTGCTGGCAGTATTATCAGGACAGTAACAACAACATTCGACAGAGGCGGTGCAATCAACTGTATGCCTTGGTCTTGTAAAAATATTGTTACGTAGCTAGACCATTGCTGAGATATCAATGCGCCAGCAGCCAGCCCTAGCGATGGCAAACCTAGGCGCTTTTTAGATACATATCCAAATACGGCCAATATAACGGCAATTGCTAATATGATAGTGCTAATGGTCATAGTCAGCTACAATTATAGCAATTTATTTGAAAATACTGCGTTTTTTGCCATGGCGTAGTTGTTCAAATAGTTCTTTTTGCTGTTTAGACAGCTTGGTCGGCGTATCGACAACAATTGTCACGATATGCGCACCACGTTTATTGCCGCGCAGATGCGGTACCCCGTGATTACTTAGTTTAAAGTCCGTACCGCTTTGTGTTCCGGCAGGAACTTTCATAGTCATTTCGCCATCGACAGTTTCTACATCTACCTCTGCCCCCAGAGCTGCATCACTAAAACTAATGTGCTCCTCACTCAGAATTAAATCGCCTTCACGTGTGAATTTCTTGTGTGGTTTGACACGGATATGCACGAACAGATCGCCTTTTGGACCATCGGCAATCGCCTCTCCGTGTTCACGCAGACGTATAGTTGCGCCGTCATCGATACCTGCTGGTATCTTTAACTTTGTCTGAACTTTATTCTTTTGCGTTCCTTTACCACGGCAAACTGTACAGACTTTTTCCGGAATTCTACCTTTACCCTTACATTCATCACATACTGCAGCCTGCTGTATTTGGCCAAAGATCGTATTCATTACTTTGTTGACTTGGCCCGCACCTTTACAGGTTGGACAGGTTTTCATGCTGTGACCAGGTTCGGCAGTCGTACCTTTACAGTGCTCACAAGTATCTTCTAGATTTAGGCTAATTTTTTCCTCTACACCGAAAATCGCTTCTTCGAATGTTAGTGTTAGCTGGGTTTCGACATCACGTCCACGACGATTTCTAGATTGTTGATGGCCGCCGCCAAAGAAGCTGCCGAATATATCACCCAAACCACCTTCACCAAAATCAAAGTTAACATTTTGACCTTGAAAACCTTCGAATGGATTACTGCTATAGCCACCACCCGATGAACCGCCGACACCTGCATGACCAAATTGATCATAGCGTTGGCGTTTAGACGAATCCTTTAGTACTTCGTACGCTTCGTTAGCCTCTTTGAACTTAGCTTCATCACCACCTTCTTTATCTGGGTGATATTTGACGGCTAGTTTCCGAAAAGCTTTTTTAATCTCGTCAGCCGAGGCGCCTTTGGCAATACCCAATACTTCGTAATAATCACGTTTACTCATTGCATATAATAATACCAATTTAGCACTTGCATGTCCAGAGTGCTAGACATAAAAAGTGGTCAGTATATGCTATACTGACGTCTGATATGAGATACTTTCTACATCGCGCATTGGGTGCTGTCGGTATGGCCCGCGTAGCCATGCGACAAGTGCACGGTAGGTATTTTGGCAAGCTCGAACATATAGATGGCGACGCAAGAGAGGTTTGTGCCGAGATTGTTCGACGCCTGTGGAACGGGACATTCTATCGTACTAGCCTGGGACATTACGACTTTTTCTGGATGCGTGATTTTGGTACCGTTGCTGAATCTCTGACGCGATTGGGCCACGGTGACGAAGTCCGACATACCCTAAAGTGGGCTCTGCAACATTTTCAAAAAGCCGACCACGTTGCATTGTGCATAGACAAAGCTGGTCGTACTTTCAACGCACCAGATGAACACAGTATTGATGCACTACCTTGGTTGCTACACTCCTTGGCTGTTAGTCACTATCAATTAACAGAAAAAGAGCGAAATTTTTTAAACCGACGACTAAAAAAATATGCAGACCGATATATCGACCCTTTAACCGGCCATCTAACTAAAAGTTTGTACGCAGAGTTGCGCGACGCAGTATTTTACGATCGTAGTGCATATTCATATGCTTTGGTTGGTCGCTTGGCTGCAACTGCACATGAGCTCGATTTACACTTTCCTTTCAAAAAGGAACGTTACGCCGAAGCCCTGACTCGATATTACTGGAATGGAAGGTTTTTCAAAGCCGACAGCAAATTAAATGTCTTTAGCGCTGAATGTGCATTAATGCCCTTTTATTTGAAAGTTGTTGATGATGCAGATCTAGCAAACAAAACATTTGATTATATAAATTCAGAAAAACTAAATCGCCCATATCCCCTGAAATACAGTAAGGTCGGCGGCAAAATACGCTATCGTTTCGGTATGGGGCCTGTGGCTATGCCGAACTATACTGGCGACAGCATCTGGACCTGGCACGCAACATTTTATTTACACCTATTAAAACACTACAAACGACATGAATACGCTGAAGAATATGATAGGTTTGCTTCGCTGATCGAAAGACACGGAAACTACCCAGAACTCGTTAATCCTGACGGATCTTGGTATTATGCACCGTATTATCGCAGCGATCCTGGTATGGTATGGGCAGCACTCTTCCTGGAGCTACCTAAACCCCATACGAAATATTAGTATAAATTTTTACTTATCTTTTGACTGCTTTTACAATAGCCAGCAATATAACCGCGCCAACTAGAGCGACTACGAAACTATAGATATTAAATCCATTTACGCCTTCACCGCCAAATAGGCTAAATACAAAGCCACCGATAAACGCACCAATTATACCTACAATTATGTTTGCTAGCACACCCATGCTTTCGTCGGTTTTTGCGATCATTGACGCAATCCAACCTGCTAATCCACCTAATATTATCCATCCTATAAATCCCATATGCACCTCCTTGGTTACACTCTTATTATACTCCTGTGTATCTAGTGTGGTCTAAAGGTGTAACCTATAGTTTCTTCGATCTCAGTAGGATTTAAAGATTTATATAATTCATTTGCTGGTTGATTGTCTGTTTCAGTACCTAGCCACACCTCATCAAGTTTCCATTCTTTTGCATAATCAAAAATCTTTTTCATAAGCTTGGTTGCGATGCCTTGCTGTCGATAATCAGGATGAGTATCGAGTTCATCTACTAATAACCAATGCTCGCCATCTGGTCTTAGCACTTTGACGGCACGAACCATACCAACTGGTTTTTCATTAGCATACGCAATTAGTAATATAGTTTCAGGATTTTCAACAACTTGCCGCAAGGCTGATTCGTCGAAATCATTTAGCTCATTGTCTTTGCTCCAATTTTTGCCAATTATAGAAGCAGCGACTTCCGTTAGGTTGTCGCTGCTTTCTATTCGTCGAATTTCGACATTCATTTACTTTTCCTTTTTGTCATCTTTCTCATCAACTACTTCACCTTCTACAGGTTCGTCAGTCTTTTTCGCTTCTTCACCTTCGGCCGGTTGCTCTTTGGCCGCAGCGGCTTCGTACAATTTCGCGCCGATTGGCATGATCTTGTCATTTAGCTCTTTGGCTGCTGCTGCTAGCGCGTCTTTGTCGGCTTTTTCGTCAGCCAAAACTTTCTTGCCTGCCTCTACTGCGTCTTCGATAACTTTCTTGTCGTCGTCAGAAATATTGTCTTTGTTCTCGGCTGGTAATTTCTCTGCCTGGTACAATGCGTTTTCTAGCGTGTTACGAGCATCGATAGCTTCGCGTTTTTTCTTGTCTTCCTCGGCATGAGCTTCGGCTTCTTTTTGGGCTTTTTCGATATCTTCTTTGCTCATATTGCCACTGTCCTGGATGGTGATAGATTGCTCTTTACCTGTTCCTTTATCTTTGGCAGTTACATTCAAGATTCCGTTTGCGTCGATATTAAATGTCACTTCGATTTGCGGCACACCGCGAGGTGCTGGCGCGATGCCATCTAGTATAAAGCGACCTAGTGATTTGTTGTCCGCAGACATTTCACGCTCACCTTGCAACACATTAATCTCAACTTGTGGTTGATTATCAGCTGCAGTTGAGTATGTTTCAGACTTGCTAGTAGGCACAGTTGTGTTTCGTTCAATCAATTTGTGGGTTACACCACCCAGTGTTTCAATACCTAGTGAAAGGGGAGTTACGTCTAGTAGCAATACGTCTTTTACGTCCCCTGCTAATACTCCACCTTGAATCGCTGCACCAACAGCGACAACTTCATCTGGGTTCACACCCTGCATTGGATCTTTGCCGAAAATTGATTTCACTTTTTCGACAACTGCAGGCATACGTGTCATACCACCGACTAATACAATTTCGTCGATATCGCTGGCTTTTAGCTTGGCGTCTTTCAATGCTTTTTCAACTGGCTTTGCAGTTGCATCGATTAGATCTGCAACGATTTCTTCTAGCTTGGCGCGTGTCAGTTTGTATTCAAAGTGTTTCGGACCATCAGCATCGGCAGTTAGGAATGGTAGATTGATGTCTGTAGATGGAGTGCTCGAGAGTTCTTTCTTGGCTTTTTCGGCTTCGTCTTTCAGGCGCTGCATTGCTGCATTGTCGCCTTTTAGGTCAACGCCATTTTCCTTTTTGAACTCTTCCAAAAAGTGGTTGACGATTCGATTGTCGAAATCTTCACCACCTAGGTGTGTGTCACCATTGGTAGATTTTACTTCGAACACGCCGTCGCCTAGTTCTAGGATGGACACGTCGAATGTACCACCACCTAGGTCGAATACAGCGATCTTTTCTTCCTTTTTCTGATCTAGGCCATAGGCTAGTGCAGCTGCAGTTGGTTCGTTGATGATTCGTTTGACTTCCAGCCCTGCAATTTTACCCGCATCTTTGGTTGCTTGGCGCTGTGCGTCGTCGAAATATGCTGGAACGGTGATAACTGCTTCGGTCACAGACTCACCCAAAAACGCTTCGGCATCGGCTTTTAACTTACTCAGGATCATTGCCGAAACAGCTTCT
>CAYGDZ010000026.1:0-8620 GCA_964348805.1 uncultured Candidatus Saccharibacteria bacterium
GTGGCGGACAAAACGTACGCTTGGCATCTCAATTAACTGGCTATGAACTAGATATTGAAACAGCAACCAAGCCAGCTGAAAAACCACGCAAGAACATCGAAGACTCGTTGCTCAACGCAGTTGAAGAAGCGACAGAATAATTACAGCTTAGTACAAATTAGCACTCGCTTGACACGAGTGCTAGTTACGCTATAATTTTAGGTATACTATTTATCAGCGAGGGATTATAATAAGCGTATGCCAGAAAACTTTCAAGATTTTGCTCAGTATCTAACTGACAATGCCCGAGGAAGCTTGCAACAAGCTGAATTGATTGCGCGAAGTCTAGGCAGTTCATATGTTGGAACCGAACACCTATTGCTAGGCCTACTATCTCAACCAGATTCTGTAGGTGGACGAATATTATCTGATAACGGCGTTACGCTAGAGCGAGCGCATAGCGCCCTAAACTTAACTCCACGTTCGCTAGTTGTCAGTGTAGGCGCAACTGGCCTCAGCGAAACCGCAAAACTAACACTAAAGATGAGTTGGGACACTGCTCAAGAACACCACCAAGATTACTGTGGCACCGAGCACATTCTATCTAGCATCATGTCACAAAAAAACGCTCGCGCCAGTGTACTACTGCGTGATATGAACATTGATTCTCAGGAAATTCTGGCCGAGCTAGAAGATTACCTGCGTGACCAAAAAGAAGCCTATCACTTGGGCGAGACAGGTGCAAAAACAGGCTTTAAACGCCGAACTAAAAAAGGTGTTCTGGACACATTCGGTATCGACCTGACTAGCCAGGCCGCAAAGGGTGCGCTAGACCCTGTCATAGGACGAGACGAACAGATCGATCGTATGATTACTATTCTGTCTCGCCGTACCAAAAACAACCCAGTCCTGATCGGTGATCCTGGTGTTGGTAAAACTGCTATTGTCGAAGGTTTAGCTCAGCGTATTTCTGACGAAAAAGCTCCGCAGCATTTGCTAGACAAACGAATCATTCAACTAGATCTACCAGGTATGATAGCTGGTACAAAGTATCGCGGAGAATTCGAAGAGCGTCTAAAAAAAGTCATGAACGAAATTCGTGACGATGCTAACACAATTTTGTTTATCGATGAGTTGCATCTGATCGTTGGTGCCGGTGCAGCAGAAGGTTCTATGGATGCCGCAAATATTTTAAAACCTGCCCTAGCTCGCGGCCAAGTGCGCGTAATTGGCGCAACTACAATCGATGAATACAGAAAACATATCGAAAAAGATGCCGCCCTAGATCGTCGCCTGCAATCTATCATCGTGCCAGAACCAAAGCTAAAAGACGTTATAGCAATTCTAAAGGGTCTGCGCCATCATTACGAAGACTATCACGGTGTAAAATTGAGCGACGAGATCATAAAAGACACTGTTAATTTGGCTGATCGTTATGTTAGCGAGCGGTTCATGCCAGATAAAGCCATAGATGTTATTGACGAAGCAGCTAGCAAAGTGCGGGTAAAAAACGGTGTAATTTTGCCAGAAGCTCGTCGCATCCAACGCGAGATCAATATCTTGAACGAAAAGATGGAAGAAGCCGTCACAAACGAAAACTACGAACGTGCGGCCATGTGCAAAACACGCATCTCACAACTCAATGACAAATTACAAAAACTACATATCAGCGAAAAGCGCGAAGCAATAGAACTAACAACTGATGACGTAGCTGCTGCGGTTGCGACCATGACCGGAATTCCCGTCAGTCGTGTTGTCTCCAAAGAAGCGGCCTTGCTGCGCAACCTAGAATCTCACCTGGGCAAATCAGTTATCGGACAGAAAGAAGCTATCATAAAAGTTGCCAAAAGCATCCGTCGCAGTCGCTCTGGTATCGCCAGCAAAAAACGACCAATCGGTTCGTTCATATTCATGGGTCCAACAGGCGTTGGCAAGACAGAATTAGCCAGGGTGTTGGCGCGCGAAGTATTTGGCTCTGAGGACGCATTAATCAAAATCGATATGAGCGAATTTGGCGAACGCCACAGCGCCAGTCGCTTGGTCGGCGCACCCGCTGGCTATGTTGGTTACGAAGATGGCGGGCAGTTGACCGACAAGATCCGCCGTCAGCCCTACAGTGTTGTATTGCTAGATGAAATCGAAAAGGCTCATTCTGACGTATTCCAGCTCTTACTACAACTATTAGAGGACGGGCGTTTGACAGATGCAAAAGGCCGCAGCGTTGATTTCTCGAACACCATTGTCATTCTGACCAGCAACCTAGGCGCCGAAGCTATGCAAAAAGAGGCGAGTCTAGGTTTCAAAGTAAAAACCGCGAGCGACGGCAAAAAGCTCGATGACTTGCACGAAAAGAACGAAGCAGCAGCAAAAGCTGCCTTGTCGCGTATGATGCGACCCGAACTGATCAATCGTTTTGACGGAGTAGTCGTGTTCCACGCCCTAACCCGCAGTGAAATTAGCAAGATATTCAATTTGCAGGTACGTGATCTAAAAGATCGCCTGAACAAACAAGGCCTCAGTATTGTTGTTAGTCCTAGTGCCAAGAAATGGTTAATAGACAAAGGCTACGATGAATTCAATGGTGCCAGACCACTGCGGCGCGCATTACAGGATGAACTAGAGCATGTTATTGCCGACGGTATGTTGTCTGGTGAATTCAAAAAAGGCGATGTGCTGCAAGCCAATATAACTGACGGGGCGTTAACTGTTAGCGTAAGGGTTGAATAAACAGGTGGCATCTAGACGCATACCAGGCTTTTTATATACCTTGGTTGCTGTTGTAGCGCTGATTTGGCTAGCATTTAACTACCAATTTTTGATTGATCAAGTCGTTGTGTCGCAATTCAAGCCCTCTGCGCAGGTTAGTCAGCTAGTCGACGAGATTCAGTTTACCGAGAAAGGAAAGTTTCTGTTCCTGGCAGCTCAACCCGAACTAAATGACCGTGATGATTTCAATAAACATTGCGAGAAAAAAGCCGAACAAACAGTTGTTTTAGGCTGTTATTTGGGTCCACAGCGTTTATACATATATAACGTTGATGATCCACGTTTGTCTGGTGTACGACAGGTCACAGCGGCCCACGAGATGCTGCACGTGGCCTATGACCGTTTAAACTACGCCGAGAAAAAGAACGTAGACAAGATGGTAGTTGCAGCACTGCCTGACGTACAAAAGGCAGATCCTGACCTAGCCGAAAGGTTGAAGATATATGATCGCACCGAACCAGGTGAGCGCAACAATGAGCTACATTCCATATTGGCAACAGAGGCAGCAGTATTGCCTGCAGACTTGGAGGAGTATTATAAACAGTATTTTGTTGATCGCTCTGTTGTTACAAATCTGGCTGCACAATATGACAAGATTTTTGATGAGGTCCAAAACCAGCAGAATCAGCTAGTGACGGACCTCGATAATCTGGCAACCGAAATAAATAGACTTAGTGATGAATATGACAGTCAGTCTACAGCTCTCGGTAACGATATTGACCAATTTAATGCACAATCTGATAGTTATGAAGCAGCAGAGTTCAATTCAGCTAGAGGTGAATTGATAGATCGCAGGGATGCTCTGGAGGAAAAACGCTTAACTATTAATCGTAAGATCCAAGAGTACGAGACAAAGCGAGCGCAACTAGAAGATCTAAATATAAAGGTAAAAGAGCTCAACTCCAAGGTAGACAGCACTAGTGTACCTAACCTTTGATCATCTGATACACTATAAGTAATGGCAAAATCAACAACTCAATATGTCTGTCAGCAGTGCGGAGCCAGCTATAGCAAATGGGTCGGCAAATGTGAAAACTGTGATGCTTGGAATTCATTGCTCGAGTCCACGCCTGTCTCGACTGGCAAATCGGCTGTCGCCAAAAGTCGCGGCATACCACTGCAAGCCAAAAAATTATCACAAGTCCAATTAGACAATGTCAAGAATCGCCTAGCGACCGGTTTCGGTGAGCTAGACACAGTGTTGGGCGGCGGTTTAATGCCCGGCGGAGTACTGCTAATGGCAGGGCAGCCCGGAATTGGCAAAAGCACTTTATTGCTGCAGGTTGCTGCGAATGTTGCCAATAAAAAATCAGTTCTATATGTCAGTGGCGAAGAATCAGCGGGTCAAATAAAGCTACGTGCCGAGCGGCTAGGCGCACATAAACAAGAAGCACTGAGCTTAGCCAGCAGTACTAGCGCCGACGACATCGCGGCAACAATTGCCGATAGCCAGTATGACCTAGTAATAGTTGATTCTATTCAGACATTGTCGCTAGATGAAATTACCAGCGCGCCAGGAACAGTTAGTCAAATTACCAATTCATCAAACGTCATCATTCGTGCTGCCAAATCTGCCAATACATCCGTTGTATTGGTTGGCCACGTTACCAAAGAAGGCTCGATCGCTGGTCCGAAAGTCCTGGAACATTTAGTAGATGTAGTCCTGAACTTTGAAGGTGATCGTTATGGCGGATTCAAGATTATACGCGCTGTTAAAAACCGTTATGGCTCCACTGCCGAGGCCGCATTGTTGGAAATGGCCGAGGAAGGATTGAAACAAGTAGAGAACCCTTCAGCTGCACTGCTGGCCGAGCGACAAAATACCGACGGATCGGTAATTTTAGCCACGCTAGAGGGCAACAGGCCGCTACTAGTCGAGATACAAGCCCTTGTAAATCCGACGCATTTCGGCTATCCTAAACGTACTGCTAGCGGATTTGATATCAATCGCCTCAATCTTTTAATCGCGGTCCTAGAAAAGCGAACAAAGTTGAAATTATCAGAGAGTGACATATATATCAACGTCGTTGGCGGGCTGAAATTGGCCGATCCAGCCGCAGACCTAGCAGTAGCTATGGCAATAGCCAGCGCTGCAGCCGGTCGCAAAATAGGTGACGGTATAGTCGTGTTCGGCGAAGTCGGACTGGGCGGCGAAATACGCTCTGCAATTAGCAGTGATCGACGCATAGACGAGGCAAAAAAGTTAGGCTTTACCCAAGCTATTACGCCTCGCCTGCGAACTAAAACAAAGTTTGCTCGCCAAGTCACAGATCTACGTTCAGCCCTAGTAGATTATCTAAAATAATACGCCATTTGGCGAAAAGGAAAGTACAAAGAAATGATAGAAATATTTCAAACAATAGTTTTGTTAGCGTTGCTCATGTTGACGCTTTACATAGCCCTGAAACAAACCAGAAGTCCTCGGATAAAGAGTACTTCGCTAAAATCAGTGCTACTAGACAGCTCTGCCTTAATAGACGGTCGTATCGTTGATGTTGCTCGTATTGGCTTCTTGGGCGGTACACTAGTTGTGCCTAGCTCGGTCCTACGCGAAATGCAGTATCTAGCAGATAACGCTGATACCGAGAAACGCTCTCGCGCACGTCATGGCCTGGATGTTGTAAAACATCTACAGGACTTGCCTCACAGTGACGTTGAGATCTTGGATGACGGTTTGCCGGGCGAAGGCGGTGTTGATGAACGGTTGGTTCAACTGGCAAAAGCCTCAAAAGCCGATCTACTGACGCTAGATTTTAATCTAAACAAGGTCGCTGCTGCCGAAGGCATACGTGTACTAAACATCAACGAGCTAGCCCAGACCCTACGTATGAGCTATTTGCCTGGTGAGAAACGCGATATCAACCTAGTTAGCAAAGGCCAGGATAAAACTCAGGCCGTTGGTTACCTAGAGGACGGAACCATGGTTGTAGTAGAAAACGCTGGTAGCCAAATTGGCCAATCGGTTCAGGTTGAGTTCACTCGAGCTTTGCAGACTGCGGCTGGTAAAATGTTATTTGCCAAGAAAGTTAACAATGACAAACCTCAGCCAAAGAAAGCCCACAAAGGCCCTAACACTAAAGCTCCTAATAAAAAGCCTAATAATAGCGGCAACAACACTAACAGCAGGAGCCCTCGCAAGCGACAGACTCCTGAAGATTCATTAGTCAAACTAGCTAATCAGTAGGCTATAAATTACGGCACCGTTACTGTTATTGATCGGTTTGTGTTGGTGTATAATGCATTATCAGTGACTGTTACATTAACTGTGTAACTACCTGGCGCAGAGACGTCCAAGTCATAACTACCAGCAGCTGAGCCAGAAGCAGAAGGACCGTTGACTACGTTGATTGTTACAGATTGTATAGGGTTTTTACCTTGGGTAACTTCAACTCGGATCTTATTTGATGCTTGTCCGGTAGCGGTTACTAGCGGTACAACGTCACCACAAATATGCACATCATCATCGGCACTAGCGTCATAACCATCGTCTGCAAAGACGGTGTTTTTCTTTGTAACTGGATCTAGAGAGGTTGTAACGTTGACTGTTACTTTTGCAGCCTCTGGTGTACATGCAGTAGCTTTTTTACGTGATACCTTGTCAAAAGCCATCTGAGAGTTGCTCTGGGCTTGTTTTTGGTTGTACCAAGATGGGTATAACTCGCCCTTGATAGTCTGGATACCTGCAGGAACGCTGAACCAATCACCAGTCTTCCAGCTGCCTTCTTTTGCAAAGACTTCTGTATGTATTGGTCCCATAACTTTGTTAACTGTAGGTCCGACAATACTAGACAGTGCGTTGCTCATTGGTCGAGTATCGTGGTTACCAACCCAAATACTCATACTCACTTTTGTACTGACGCTGTTCATCCATAAATCCTTTGATTTCGTGCCTAGGTTTGAGGTACCAGTTTTTGTAAAGGTTTTAACACCAGGCACATTCAATCCACTAGCGCCGCGTCCAAAGCTAGGCGCCCGAGCATTGTCATCACTTAGGATGTTTTGCAACATATATGCAATTTGTGGGTCTATAACCTTTTTACTGCTATCTTTCCATTTCTTTATGACATCACCTTGGGCATTCTTTACCTCTAGGACCGTGCTTGTTGGCTTGTAGACGCCGCCACGAGCCAAGGTAGCAAAGGCATTGGCATGTTCTACCTGTTTCAGACCACAACCACCGATAGCTGCCGCTAGCGCTACTTGCTTGTCTACGCCGTCAGTACAGTAACTCTTGTCTCCCATGTCATGAATAGTTTTTAGACTTTCTTTTTGTCCAGTGATGTACATTGCTTTTACAGCTGGTATGTTTCGGGACTCTGCAAGGTTTTGTCTAATAGTCAGGTTACCTTTGTATTTTTTATCAAAGTTTTCTAGCTTTGCACCATAAATTTTGTCAATCGGTTCATCCTTTAGAATCGTACCGGTGCCATAATTTGGCTGACCATTAGGTTTTTGTTTGAACAATCCTGCATACACAAGGGGTTTGATCGATGAACCAGGCTGTATAAATGATATGGCAGCGTTATCTTGTCCATAACCTGGGTGCTTGTAGTCACGGCTACCTTGCAAGGCCAATATTTGCCCAGTTTTGTTATCAACTATTGTCACAGCACCGTTGTCAAAGTTTGCTGAGCGTGGCAGTGATGAGCTGAATAATGTGGCCATTGCACTTTCAACTTTTTCCTGAACTTTATAGTCCAAGGTTGTCTTTACGTTCAAGCCACCTTTACCAACAGTTGCTTTACCTAGCTCACGCTCTAGTTGTGAGCGAACGTATTGTATAAAATGCGGTGCACGAAGGTTGGCATATTGATCGGTCTCGGGCTTCAAGGTTTCTAGAACAGGAACCTTTTTGGCCGCGTTAGCTTCTTTCTCCGTTATGAAACCTTGCTCGGCCATATTCTTTAGCACTAGATGTTGACGTTTGATCAAAGCTTCGTTGCCAGCAGTGTTATATGGATCATATGTTCCAGGTTGCTGTGGTATTGCCGCCAGCAGGGATGACTCTGCCAATGTCAGATCTTTAGCAGACTTTGCAAAGTATGTCTGTGCGGCAGACTCGACACCATTACGTCGACCGCCATATGGCGATTCGTTTAGATATAGATTAATGATCTGGTCTTTGTTATACATGCGCTCAACCTCGACAGCCAAGATTGCTTCCTTGAACTTCCTAGGTATACCGGCTAGACCACGCTGCTGGGCTTCGTCGGCAAAGAATACTTGTTTAACTAGTTGCTGGGTCAGGGTCGATCCACCTTGCGTGCTACCTCCGGAAAAGTTATTATATGTTGCACGTGCGATTCCGCTGAAACTCACTCCGCCGTGTTTGTAAAAGTCTTTATCCTCGATTGCGATAGTTGCTTCTTTCATATATGGTGATATGTCTTTGGATGGCACCACTAGTCGATAATCACCAGCGCCTTTGTCTTCCCATAGTAGGACTCCGTTGCGGTCATAATATTTCGTGACAGTCGTCTGAACGCGCTTAGATAGCTCTGATGGGCGAATAGCATCTAGTTCTTTTCGATAGTATGCAAACACAGCACCCATCGATAGTACTCCGAACAATATGGCGACACCCAAGATTTTAGCTGCCATCATCAAACCTTCACGACTGGTCCAGTATTTTGCAATTCTTTGGGGGTGCATACGATGAACGGCGCGTGAAAAAGGATTCTTTGGCAAGCTTGCTAAATATTCAGCTTTTTTGCGTGAACGTGCGTCCTTGCCAGCTTTACGCTTGGCTGACAAGTTAGAATAAACACTCAGTTTTTTACCTCGGCCAGAAAGTCTAGATTGTCGCTTACGAATCACTATTGTATTTTCCCCTCACAATTTAAAATATGATACTCATTATACCATTATCTTAGTT
>CAYGDZ010000027.1:0-8374 GCA_964348805.1 uncultured Candidatus Saccharibacteria bacterium
GGAAACGCTCGGCTAATGCTTCGTGTGCGGCATCGACAGCGCCGCTACCTGCCCTGCGGGCTTGGTTGGCATAATCTGTCAGCAGAATCGTATTCTTTAGACTCAGACCGATTAGTGCAAAGAATCCTAGCATTGCAAAGAAGCTAAAGGCGTTATCGGTGAGGTACAGCCCGAGCGTGATACCAAACAAGCTGAACGGAATTGCCATAAAGATCAGTAACGGCTGCAAGAAACTGCGGAATTGAACAGCCAACAGTACATATATCACACATAGCAGTATCGGGAATGCCACCGCCATGGTTGCAAAGCTGTCCTGGTTTTCATCTTCCTGGCCAAAGTTGTAGCTAATTGTATCATCGGCTAGACCATACGATCTGATCTTCTCGGCGTCAAACTCTTTTTCAACAGCTGCCTTTGCCAATGTCACTAGTGTGGTCGTATCGTTATCGACGAACTGCGCAGTTACAGATATATACGGTTTGTTGTCAGTTCTGGTGTAGATACTGGTGTTTGCCACTGCAACACTTTCAATCTTGGCAATCGAGCCGTCAGGACGCTCTAGTTTCGCATCTTTTAGGTACGCCGCCACATCATTTGCCAGTCGCTCAGAGGCTTCACGGTTCTGGCTAGTATCGATTTGAGCTGCAAAATCAGATGCTGGTGGACCGGCATCTACTTGTGACACACTGACCTTTGCACCATCGAAATCATCGAGTTCCTTTTTCAGGTCATCGATAATCTCTGGTGCTTTTACTTCACGTTCGTTGTAATCAACCAGATCAACACTCAGGGTCGCAGTCTTGTTGTCTGCCATACCGCTGTTGGTGGCTCGGACAAAGTTCGAACCTAGCTCGCTACCAACCAGCTTGTTGACTTTATTAGTCACCTGCTGGGCTGTTTCTATGCTAGTACCTGCTGGAAAATCCAGTACGACTGATATTTGGTTAGCATCCTTTGACGCTGGGAAGATATTGAATGTGACCTTTTGAAAGAAATAACCACCTGCAGCGATAAATCCAAAGCCGATCAACACAGCTACGATACCTACCCCGGCTAGCTTGGCTTTTGAGTGACGCGCCCACAACATAGGTTTTGCTATGAACTCGGCAATTTTAGCCTCGAATCCAGCCGATAGATCTTTGTGGCCTTTGTTACCAAGCTGATCTTTGCCTAGCAATATAAACCTGGCAAATAGCGGAATGAATATCAGGGCAACCAGCAGACTGATGACCAACGCCGATATGATCGTGATCGGTATAGCCTGGATAAAGCTACCTAATATACCACCGACAAATAGTAGCGGCGCAAAGCTCAGTGCCGCTGTCGAAGTCGCTGCAATCATCGCCTGGCCTACTTTGCGCGTTGCTGTTGTAATCACCTCGTCAGCTTTCTTTTTGCGGCGCCGCTGTGCGTCGATGGCTTCAACCATAATGATAGTGTCATCAACAATCAACGACAGACCCAGGATCAGACCAAATAATGTGATTGTGTTCAGCGAATAGCCTGCCAGGTACAACACGCCGTTTGTTATTGCAATCACAGTAAACATAGATATAACTGTTATCACAGACGCTCTAACCGCAATAACCAGAGAACCAACGATCAGCACTGCGACCAATCCTTCTAGTAGTACTTTTTGTAGCTCATCAATCTGCTGGTTGATCTGCGGTGCGTAACTGGCGCTGATAACGGCTTTGTACCCATCAAATTTCTCTTTGTCGTTTAGTTTGTCGACAGCAGCCTGTACCTCTTCGTTTAATTTCAGGTTGTCGGCTTTGTCTGCGGCTTCTATACCTATGACTACTGCGCTGTAAAATTTCGTCTCGTCATGCTTGCGGACGCCATAGCGCTCGAATGATTGCTGTGTAGTTTGGGACTGTCCTGTGAACGGGTTTGTGGCAGTTTGGTATTGTTCAATGATCGATGCCTCTTTGACCAGCTCTAGATCTTGGTCATTTATAAACTCGGCCGCTAGTTTTGCTTTTTCTACTAGTTCGGCGTTGCTAACCTGGTTTTTCTTTGCATAAAACGACACAACCATGTCGTCACCGCGCATAGTAAAGCCAAATTTCAATGCTTCGATTTTCAGAGTTGCTTGGTCAGGTAATATATTGGCGTCTTTTACAGCATTCTGTAGCTGCGAGCTACGTTTTGCTGCGTCAACGCCTTCGTCATATGATATAAATGCAGTGTAAAAATTATCTAAACTACTGGTCGTGACAGCTTTGACGCCGTCTTGTTCCAGCAAATATTCACTGAGGGGTTTTGCTACGTCGTTGTCGACTTTTGCTGGGTCGCCAACCATGTAGCTACCTTGTCCGGATGCAACTGGTGTTTCAATACTAGGGAAACCTTCGCGCTTTAGCAGCGTGGTGTAGCTGGCTACACCAAACAAAACTACAACTAGGAATATCAGGGCAGTTTTTCGTGGACGTTGGAAAAAATACAGACTAAATTTTTGCAGTGGACTTAACTTTTCTTGCTTTTTCTTTATAAACGGTAACTTTAAACGCATATTCAGCACTCCCCTATAGATTTGTTAATACCTATTTTAACAGATATATATAATTTTATGCAGCCACACCCTTGAGAGCAGGATCGAGTTGTTTTTTGCTTTTGCTAGTAACTGTAGGTACAGTACCTAGATATGTCTTAATATTGTTGACATGATGCTTGCTAAATTCTTTCACTTCTAATTCTATAGGTATTCTAAGTGCAAGTTCAGCAGCTTTGAGTTGCAGTGTTTTAAATCTACTGACTCGATAGTCTAACTCGAGGGTGTGTGTTATTTCGGTTCCTATACCTTTTTGAAATTTCTGGAGCTCTAGCAGTAGCATTACAGCCAGGGTTTCATCTTCTGACACACCTTCTATGCGCATTAGTTCACCTGGTTCACACTGTTTTACTGTTGTTTTTATACTGTCTGGTAGAGAAAAGCCCGGTAAACTTGTTGGAAAATTAAAATCGACACCGATTTCGGTGTCTTTTTCTAGTTTTTCTTGCTGTTTTAATACTGTGAGAGCGAGACTGCCTAGCTGGGGGAGGTTCTCAGCCCTTGCTCCGGCCTCGAATACCTCTCGGGGCCTGAAGCCCTCTATTTTTTGGCTGCCTGTTAATTTCAACATAACGATTAGCTTTAATAATACAATATAACTCGCAGAAATAACAGTACTTATGCTTTGACAGATTAGGTTTTTTTGGCGATTCAGAGGATAATAGATATAGATTAAAGAAATGAGGATGTATGGCCAAGGGGCAAAACAAACGAAAAGCCGTGAAAAAGAAAAAGAAAGCAGCCGCAGTATAATGGCTGTCAATTCAATCATGAGCGAAGAAGAAATTATCGCTAGACTAAAAGTGTTAGAAGACGATCCTACTATGAAATCAGAAAGCGTCTACAGCCCAACCGCAACTGCATGGCCTGACAGCAGGCTACCATTTATCGAGAGTCACCTAGTGTACCTGCGTGCACACAAAAACGTCAATCCCGAACATTACATTTCGAACTTGGCATTGATGATCAAAAAGCGCTAATTATACTTTAAATAGTATTTATAAATTATTACTATAGTTGCTAAATTATATCTATGAAATACTGGGAGTTTTAGTAGTAGTATCATCATAGGGCTGGTGGTGTGGAGGCCGGTTTGCCTCCACACCCTTCCGCTTGGATCACCTCGTTCTTGTCTTTGTTGGTTGGTGTCGGTGCCGATTGGCGTATGTAAAACGCTAGAACCCGTAGAGCTTCTTGACGAAAGCTGCAGACGCCTTTTTCTGACCGGTGTATGCCGGCTTTCTGGCGCTGCAGGTTCGACGGTACTTGCCTTTCTTGATCTCGCTGGTCTTGTCGGTGTATATGACTTCGGCCCTGACCTTGCTGCCCGCCTTCACCTTGATGCGGTGATTGCGAACGGTCGTACTCTCTGCCGAACCATTCACCCACCAGTTGACCCGCAGAATGTTCTGACCTGTGACCGAGTATGAAACCCAACCGCCTTTTCGAACACACTTCGCCGAAGAACTGATCTTTGACAAAGTAGCGACCTGTTGAGTCACCGTTGGCGAGCCTGGCTCTCCCTTCTCACCCTGCGGACCCGTCGACCCAGTTGCTCCTGTTGCCCCAGTACTACCGGTCGGTCCCTGTGGACCTGCGGCTCCCGTTGATCCCGTGGCGCCTGTCGGGCCCGGAGGGCCAGTTGGGCCAGTAGGACCTGGGGGCGGCGGAATAACTGACTGACAAGCTGTCGTGTTGGTCCACATCGGCACCACGATCTTCTCGTGCTGATCGGGGTGTTTCAAAACGAAAGCAACGACAGATGCCGGCACGTACACATAGAACGTGTTCATACCCGGCAAGTAACCAATTGGCTGGTTGTACCCCGCGTTTCCTGCCGGTGCGCCGGAAGGGTTCGTTGTGAAATAATTCAGCAACGGCCATTCCGTACTGACTGGCACGTATGTGTCATACGAAAAATCTGTCTTGATTTCGATCTTGTACAGGTACGCGTTTCCATTGACATGCACACAGGTGGCTTTACTGCCTTCCTGAATGAAATGCCAGGCCGAAGCCGAGTTTGCAGCGACCGCCATCAGGGCGATCACAAGGACGAACACTGAAAGCAGTGTTCTTGTTTTTCGAATAATCAATGTGCTTGGTTTCCCTTTGTTTGGGGTTGACTCACTGTGCTACTGGCGTACAGACATGGCTGCACTAAAACTCCCAGCTGAGCAATATTTTATAACATTTTTTGTTAATGTGCAATATCAGTGATAAATAGTTAACGTGATGAGGATCATTCCTTTTTGCCAAATATTGCAGTATATATTTTGCCCTGGAATACATAGTTAAATGCTGTTTTGACGCGATTTGCACTACGGCTAGGACCAGCCAGCCATGCCACAACCGAAACTACAATCGCTAGCACCATCAGACTTATGGTTTGCATTACAAACGGATTCAAGATTGCTTGATATGCATCGCTGACTGCTAGCTGGTATTGAGGTGCTGCTTGCCCTACTATCACTGACTGTGCGATACGAACTGCCACCAGAGTCGCCAACATCAGCAGAGCATATAATACACCTAGTTGCAGGGCAATTTTGCGGCGGTTTCGTGCGAGCGCAACAACCGACCCAGTCAGCAAAAAGAACAATGCAATCGTACTATATCGCAGCATATCCAAGTTAACTACTATGTAATGTGCTGATGGCAACCATGGTGCATCTATAATCTGAATAGATCCAATCGTGGATGGCAATTTAATGTTCTGTGCGAATGATAGCTGTGTCCCCTGCAGGCGCTGAGTCAATTTGCTGTAAACATCTGACAAATTGATCGTTCCATCGCCTTCATATTCCCTAACAGCAGAGATAAATCGTTTGTGAGCATTGGTGTTAGTAGTAACCCAAACATTCTGGAACTTTTCGCTGGCTACAATCTGACGAGCCTTTTGATTGGTAAAGTTTTGAATCTGCTCGGACAGTGTTGGCGCTGCGAACTGTACACGTGGCGGCAAATTTTCCGATAGTAGCTGCTCGGTATCGACGCGGGCAAATATTGCATCAGTTGTCTTGTCGGCAATAGCCTTTTGCACTGAAGGTTTCTCGATCAAAGATTTGGTGGCTTCGGTATATCGATCGGTTTCTACAACCGTACGGGCAGTCCAAAATATTAGGTTTGCAGAAATTAGTATTGCTCCGGCTAGACCAGATAAAACTACTATAGCTGCAGTGCGCCATTTATCGCTAGATTTTGCTGTTGGCTTTTGTAGAGCCTTCAGCTGACGTTTTAGGCGTGTATTCTCGCTTTTCAAGGCTTTTACCTCTTGGCTCAATGTTTGCTTGCCTGTGGCCATATGAACTCCTGATTGAATTTACTACTAACGCCCACTCTTTGCTATTACTATACAACTTTTGCAATAATTTGTCAGCTATCTTTTCAGTTATTCTGCTGTTCTGCTAAAATACATTTATGAACAGACGCATCGCAGTACGTGGAATAATTGTCAAAGACGGCAAGCTCTTTGGCGTACAACAAAAACGATCCGACGGATCGGTGAATGATTTTTGGTCTATGCCCGGCGGCGGCTTGGATGAAAACGAAGGTATCCGTGATGGCCTGCGACGTGAAATTATCGAAGAAACGGGCGTTGTCCCTGACATTGGCAACCTATTGTTCATCCAACAATTTATGGATGATCATATCGAACAGTTCGAGCTAATGTTTCATATCAAAAATGCCAACGAATTCGAATCTATCGATCTAACTACTACATCACACGGTGTTTCCGAGATCGAGCGTTCTAGCTTTGTTGACCCAAAGTCTGCGACTATATTACCTGCATTCTTGGGCGAAGTAGAACTGCCAGTTGACCCAGATAAAACTTTGCCAGTGCAGCTATTTAGCTATCTGTAGAATCATCTTCTGTAACCAGAGGTACGAAAGTCAAATCTGGTATTACATCAATTTCCACCAGCTTGCCGTCTATTTTCTTGTACAAAATTGCTTTAGATCCTGGGTTTTCTAACATTAATTCCAAAGCTTTCTGTTTTTTCTCTTCTGGCAATTCTTCGCCAGATTTTTCTTCAGTCTCAGTAATCAGATATGATATGTATTGACGAACATCTTCCTGTGTGAGCTTTATAGGTATCAATATAACACCACCTTCCGTCAACTGCTCTATCAATTCCTGTGGCACACTATAAGCTTCTGCCGATACTAAGATCTTGTCATATGGAGCATCATCTGGGCATCCAACACTATTCTGGGTATGGTGTATTTCAGCATTAGCTGTATGTCTATACTTGGCTATATTTTCTCTACCATAGTTTACTAAATCTTCTATACGCTCGACTCCTATGACCTTTCCGGTCTCACCAACAACATGCGATAACAACGCCGTGGTCCATCCTGAACCAGAGCCTACGTCCAATATTTTCTCGCCCAACTCAGGTTGCAGCTTTTCTAGCATCTTTACAACAATAGTCGGCCAAGAGTTAGTTTGACCATGACCAATGCCTATTCCTGTCTCTAAAAAAATTCCCTCATATTGCTCAAAAGGTATAAAGTCACCTCTTTCTACCTCTGAAAATGCATCTATCAGTTTTGGTGTCTCTAGGCCTCTGTGCCGCAGATAATGTACATGCCGTTCTGCAACCGTTAAATTTCTAAAATTTTCATAATCTTCAATTGTAGGTTCTCTGGGCTCTTTGTCAGTCATTCATATATCATACTTGCTTAATTGCCAAATCAAAAGCACTAGTACTATAGATTTATTTATTGCGGCTGGGCGCAAAAGCCTCAGATTTTACTAGTGCTACGCGCTCCTCAACAGTTCCGCTCAATATTTCATACTTAATACCTTTCGATCTCAAAAAACGTATATAAGCTTCATGTACTTTTTGTCTAATGCCCGCATCCTCTAATCTGATTTCATCAGTTTCATAAGAAACATCGTCCGGATCTAAAACGTATATCTTTGTATATGTCTTGACCCAATCTTCTAGTTCCGCATACATAGCCTCGGCGCCTTCAATATCACCCTCTGACAGTACATATACCACCGCATCTAGAACCGACCTATCGCAAAATATTATTTCTGGATTTTGTTTGTGGGCTGCTTGTTCAAGCTGTAGTATCAAGGCTAATATTCTAGATTGTATATTTTCATTTCTACGCTCATCATCATCAAATTTATTATCGTTAAAGAATTTCCTGGCAGCTTCTTCTACGAATGCAACCTTTCTATTGGGATATTCGCTACGTAAGTAATCAATGAGTGTTGTTTTACCTGTGCCAGCTGTACCTACAAATGCAATCTTATCCATAGTAATTTACTGGTTTGTACGACTAACTTTAAAATCCGCAGATTTTTTCAGGTTGGCCTCGGCAATTTCATCTAAGCTTAGGTCAGCGTAATCCGCCAGTACGGCGGCATAGTACATCACATCACCTATTTTTTCTTTCAGCAACGCCTTGTCTTCATCTGTTAATTTGCCATTCCTATCGCGAACAATCTTCTTGGCTATATTGCTAACTATACCAACCTCGCCGCTCATACCCAGCGCGCGATGAGCTAAAGCCAAAGCAGTCTTGTCGGTTATTGCGACTGACTGCAAAGCTTGTCTCTGAAAATCATCCATGTTCATGGCTTTATTTTACCACTTTAAGTTTTTAGTATATTTTTTATGCCTTCAACCAACTGAACTCTAGAATCGCCGGTGAAATCATGGTCCGCTGCAATATCGATAATTTCGACGTTTTCTAAGTAGTCAAAATTGGTTTCACCCAATATATTGTCATTTGTAGCACGGACTATGGTGAGCTTGTGGTTTTGGGCAACTTTTTTGTACAAACTCGGTACATCGATAGACT
>CAYGDZ010000028.1:0-8292 GCA_964348805.1 uncultured Candidatus Saccharibacteria bacterium
ATATAATGTATAATTATATTCGTGGAAAATAACAAAAAAGTACAAGAGGTACTAAAAGAATTGAATGGTGAGCGTAAGAAGCCGATATGGTTTCCGGTAGACGGATTTAAACTACTTCCTGAAGTAACATATAAGAAAGCTCGTAAAGACGTTTCGATTAATCCCTCATCTGGCTATCCAGTAAAAATTTTCGTAAACATTCAAACAGGTGAAATTAAGGTATTCGCCGCGATACTCTTTGAAGTAAATTAATATGGCAGAAGCAAAACTTACTCCAGAACAAGCAACACAAAACACAGATGTTGCTTCTCAAAAAGATGTTGATAAGCTAAACAATATTACATATGGAATAGTAATAGTTTTATTTATTGCACTTGCTGCAACTTTTGGTACTATTGCTACTCTTGTTATCAGTCACTTTGATACAAGCCAAGCTACTTACCAGAGCCTAAGAGATCAAGTGCAAGAACAGAATATTAAAATTGATATTCTTATATCTGAAATAAAAACTCAAAAATCACAGTAACTTAGCAGTGCTATTAGCCGGATGAACGCTTGCGCTACTCCCTGCGTCGCTTACTCGAAGTAAACTTCTGCGTGAGCTCCTTGTGATCGAACCTTCGGTTCGTATCCCAGTGAGCAGGCTCACTGTTTTGAAATCAAAACCACCCCTGTAGGGTGGCTTAATTTTCAAAAATCTGGCGGGCCCGACCGGATTCGAACCGGCGATCTTCTCCGTGACAGGGAGACGTGATAGGCCAGCTTCACTACGAGCCCTCGTAATTTTCTGACTCTGGCTATATTAGCAGTTTTGAGTCGGCAAATCAACAGAGGTGAGGTACTTTATAGAATATTGTGACTTAATATCGTATAATAATAGGACACAAATGAATATTGCGACTACCATACATCACGTGACAAAAGACCGAGCCTTTATGGCGTCTTTGTTTGCGTTGGCCATATTGTGTGTTGTTATCACTATTTTGTTTATTTTTCGTATTCACCCCAGTGAGCTAAATACTCAGGTGCGTTATACGGCTTTTGGCGTGACACATATTTATAGCAATGCTTGGTATTATTTGGTACCAATTGTACTGTTTAGCCTCAGTGTTTTGGTATTGCATACCTTGATTGCGGTCAAGTTGTTCACCGAAAAAGACAACTATATCGCTAGATTATTCATCTGGCTATCGATTGCAGTGGTTATCGTCGGAGCATTTCTAGGTTCAGCTGTATTAGGACTGGCCTCGATATAAAACCATGACTGATATTGAAATACCTCTGGGCAAGCGCACACGCCAGTACCGTTTTTTCGAGATCGTTCCAGCTATTATTAGCTATGGCTTGATACTGCTGTTAGTTATATTGTCTCTATTCAATCCATTTTTGGCGGCTATGTATCTGCTAGCTATCATTCTGACGCTACTGATCAAATCTATTATCATCGCATTTCAAACCATACAGGGCTATGGTCGTTTGCAAAAAGCCCAGGCTGTTAACTGGTCAAAACGATTAAAAGAAATCGCAACTGCCAGAAATACAAAGAGGCGATTGCCAGAGGCTAAGAGCAAAGAGTTCGATGGCAAAAAGCACATTAGGAACTTGCACGCTATCAGGGATAATCCCGAAGTGTATCCAGATACTGACGATATCTATCACGCAGTTATAGTTGCTACCTACAATGAAGGCCCCGAAACCCTGCAACCGACATTACAATCCGTAGTTGATACCAGTTTTGATAACAAAAAGATCATTTTAGTCTTGGCATACGAAGAACGCGGCGGTGAAGAAACAGCTCGTACGGTCGCTAAAATGCAGGCCATGTTCGGCGACATATTTTATGACTTTATAACTGTTAAGCACCCTGCCAATATACCGAACGAGGTAGTGGGCAAGGGTGGAAACATAACTTTTGCTGGTAAATATTTGGCAAAATGGATCAAAGACCAACCTATCGACGCTGATCACACCATTGTTACAACTCTAGATAGCGACAATCGACCAGACAAAGATTATTTCTCATACGTATCGTACGAATATATTGTGCATCCAAATCGTAATAATCTGTCATTTCAACCAATTTCCTTGTTCTTTAACAACATCTGGGATGCCCCGGCGCCTATGCGTGTTGTTGCTACGGGTAACTCGTTCTTTAGTATTATCATGTCGATGCGACCCCATGTACTGCGTAACTTTGCATCGCACTCGCAACCCCTAAAAGCTTTGAAAGAAATGGATTTTTGGAGTGTACGAACAGTGGTAGAGGACGGACATCAATATTGGCGCAGCTACTTTCACTTTGATGGTAGATACGCTGTTATCCCTGTCTATGTGCCAATATATCAGGATGCCGTACTGTCACATACATATGTCAAAACACTAAAAGCCCAGTTTACTCAGGTTCAGCGGTGGGCGTACGGTGCGTCGGATGTGCCATATGTCGCCGTCAGATTGTTTACAAATAAACGCTCAGTGCCACTTATATCTGGGGTAGCACATCTAGTTCGATTGATTGACAACCACACGACTTGGGCCAGTATGTCCATTCTGGTTGCGATAGGTGGCTGGATACCACTACTGTTGAACCAAGAAGCCTCTCGCTCAATCGTTGCCCACGAACTACCAGAGGTCATTAGCCTGATTCAGCGTCTAGCTATGGTTGGTATTTTTATAACAGTATTTTTGACGTTCAAGATGCTACCACCTAGGCCAGAACGCTACAAAAAACACCGCAGCGTATGGATGTTAGTTCAATGGGTCTTGATGCCGATAACAGCTATAGCGTACGGTTCTGTGGCTGCGTTTTATTCACAAACTCGTCTAGCTCTGGGTAAATACCTAGATAAATTCGACGTTACTGAAAAAGTAGTCAAATAACTACCTAAGGTGTTTTTGCAGGTGAATAGGGTGCCTGGCCGCATACTGTACGCTGGCTAGGCGGTCAAAGCGTTTCAAACTATCGTATACAGCCTTGCAGATCGCCTGTGGCGATGTTTTGGTGCCAGAACGTACCAGTTTGGTCTCTATCGTTTTAGCTAGCGCTTCGGCGTTCTCAGCGCGTTTTAACGGCATATGTTCAAAGCAGTTAGCTATGCTAATTAACAGTTTAGTGTGATGAAAGGGATCAGAGCTACTATCAGTGGTAACTTGTATCTGATCCATAGCAACATTCTCAAAGGTAGTGAATATATGACCACAGTCTTTACACTGGCGTCTACGCCATACAGTAGATGTTTTCTTGTTCTGCCTAGAATTGGTTACTGCAGTATTGTTATGCCCACATTTTATACAAATCATGACTATATATTGTCATACCGCTATATAAAATACTAGTGGAAAAGTAATTAAATGTGTGTAAAAGAGGGCTCTTAAGAAGTATATTCGTAGAATATCTTGAAGCTTGAAAGCTCAGAAGGTTTGCTAGCAGAATTATCTTTAATTGTGTTGCTTTGCTTTTTCATATTACTATACTAGCATTTTGTATTAAAAAAGTCAATATTATGTCTATGTAGTTGACGAAGTAATTAAAAAATCTCACTCTATAAAAAAGTGAGATATTTTAATGGTGGGCGATGAGGAATTCGAATCCCCGACCTCCTCAACGTCAATGAGGCGCTCTAGCCAACTGAGCTAACCGCCCGCGCGACTAACAGCATATCAAAAACAGGGGCCACGTGCAATTGTCACGTGGTACAATAATATGCATATGAGTGATAACGATAAACTATATGAAATGCGCCACAGCTTGGCACATATTACCGCTGCAGCAGTACAGAGGCTGTGGCCAGATGCTAAATTTGGTGTCGGCCCAGTGGTCAAGGACGGATTTTATTATGATATTGATATACCAAATGTGACTATTTCAACTGATGATTTTGCCAAAATCGAGCGTGAGATGCGCAAGATTATAGCCGAGAAACAAGCGTTTGAACGTAGTGAAAAGCAAGTTGATGATGCAGTTAACTGGGCCAAAGAGGCTAAGCAACCATACAAAGAAGAACTACTAAACGACCTCAAACGCTCTGGCACTACTGTTGCTAGTGATTTGAATGCTGACGAGCTGGGCACAATTGCTGACGGCGAAGATGCAGTAGAAAATGTTAGCTTTTATACGAATGGTGATTTCACTGACCTCTGTCGTGGGCCACACGTTGAAAACACCAGGAATATAGGGGAGTTCCAGCTGCTGCGGGTTGCCGGCGCATACTGGCGCGGCAAAGAGACAAATCCTCAAATGCAACGATTATATGGGGTGGCTTTCGAAACCAAGGAAGAATTGGAGCGATATTTAGAGCTACAACAACAGGCAAAAGACCGCGATCATCGTAAATTGGGCAAAGAACTAGACCTTTTTGTCACTTCTGAGCTGGTCGGTTCAGGACTACCGTTGTTTACACCACGCGGTACAGTACTGCGCGAAGAACTATCACGATATTCAAACGAACTTCGTGAAAATATTGGTTTTGAAAAAGTCTGGATACCTCATATTACAAAAACTGCGTTGTATGAGAAATCTGGTCACCAGGCAAAGTTTGGCGACGAGTTATTCCTAGTCAAAAGCCAAGAGACTTCTGATGAATTTGTACTAAAACCAATGAATTGTCCGCATCACACACGTATTTATGCTGCAAAACCACGTAGCTATCGTGATCTACCTGTTCGTTATCTAGAAACAACCACTGTCTATCGTGATGAAAAGACGGGCGAGTTGGGTGGTTTATCACGCGTTCGCTCGATTACACAGGACGACAGTCACGTATTTTGTCGTCAGGATCAGATAGAGAGTGAAATCAGTAACCTATTAGCTACGGCAGCCGATATGTACCGTGCAGTTGGCATGGATTTGCGTGTTCGTCTGAGCTACCGTGACGAAGGCGACGGCTATTTAGGCGATTCAGAATTATGGAAAGTTGCACAAAATCAGCTAAAGACCGCAGTTGAAGCCAATAACCTAGAATATTTCGAAGTCGAGGGCGAGGCGTCATTTTATGGTCCCAAAATTGATTTTATGGCGACAGACGCACTAGAGCGTGAACATCAATTAGCTACTGTACAGCTAGATTTCGTACAGCCCGATAGGTTCGATCTCGAATATATCGGTGAAGACGGTACAAGGCAGACTCCTGTAATGATACATAGCGCACTACTAGGTTCAATAGAGCGATTCCTAAGCGTTTATATAGAACACACAGCTGGTAAATTTCCAATTTGGCTAGCACCAGAGCAACTACGGATTATCCAGGTAAAAGACAGCCCAGAGCTAGATGCTTTTGTTGATAAATTAGTAGTATCAGCAAAAGAAAATGGTGTTCGTGTAGCCATAGATCGATCAAATGAATCAGTCGGTAAGAAGATACGTGCCGCCGAAGTTTTTAAGGTTCCATACAGTATTGTTATAGGTGAAAAAGAGTTAGAGACAGGTCAATTAACACCTAGGGTTCGCAAGGATCTGGCTGTTGAGGGGCGAGAAGACAGTAATTACGAATCAGGAGCTCTAATCAGTTCGATCGCAAATGAAGCTCGCTCCCGTGTCCAAAAATCATCGCTATGAGCCAGGCAAATGTGAATTTCAAAGAGCTAGTTTACGAACTAGTATCTCAAATACCTGAGGGTAGGGTCATGACATATGGTGATATTGCTGCATTGTGCGGGCAGGCCGCGGCATCACGTATAGTTGGCGGTTTGGCACATTTTGGTCCGACTGATTTGCCTTGGCACAGAGTAGTTAACCGTTTTGGCGGCCTGGCATCTGGCTATTATGGCGGCAAGCTCGGTCATCAAAAAGCCCTAGAGGATGAGGGTTTTGTGATTGAGGACATGAAAGTTGTTGATTTTGAGGGTAGACGATGGAAGCCAAGTATCCTCTAATTGTTATTACTGGCCCAACTGCTAGTGGCAAGAGTAGTGTTGCTATGAAGCTTGCGTTAGAGTTTGGCGGGGAAATTATATGTGCCGATTCACGAACTGTCTATCGTGGTATGGATATAGGTACTGCCAAGCCTACACTAGAGGATCAGAAACTAGTTCCACATCATTTGCTGGATGTCGTTGATCCTGACGAGCGCTTTACTGCTGCAGATTTTCAACATCAGGCTCGCCAAGCCATTGACGATATACGATCCAGAGGCAAGATACCATTCTTGGTTGGAGGTACCGGATTGTACGTTGATAGTGTTGTATTAAATTATGAATTTAATAGTAACTACGATCCAAAATTTCGAGAACAGCTAGAGGGAATGAGTCTCGATCAGCTACATAAATATTGCAAAACTAACAACATTAATTTACCAGAGAACAGCAAAAATAAGCGACATGTTGTCAGAAATATTGAACGAAACGGTAGTGTTGTAAAGAGTAATAAGGATAATTTAAGCACAAGTATTATTGTTGGAATTGCAACAGAAAAGGATGAGCTAAATAATCGAATTGTTCAGCGAACTGAACACATCTTTGAGGATGGAGTAGTCAATGAGGCAAGATTATTGGGCGAAAAGTATGGTTGGGATATACCGTCTATGACAGGTAATATCTATCCAATAGCTCACAAAGTTTTGGATGGTGAGTTGAGTATAGGGCAAGCCAAAGAAAAAAATATTATTCAAGACAGGCGACTGGCAAAGCGTCAGATGACTTGGCTAAAGCGTAACGATTTTATTCAATGGAAGTCGTTAGACGAAGCTTATAGCTATATAAAAGCCCAACTACAAACTCGCTAAAATTGAACAAAAATGATATTATGAGTATCAAATCAGGAGGAAAAATAGCAGACAATGATCGATACTTTATTTGGCTCAAAAACCCGCGTAAAACTGCTGTATTTGTTCCTAAATAACCCCGGTCGTGCTTTCTATGTACGCGAAATTACCAGGCGTGTAGATGAACAAATAAATTCCGTTCGTCGAGAGCTAGCTAATATGCTGAATGTTGGGGTTATAAAGAGCGATAGCGTTGATAACAAATTATACTACGAGGTGGATACAGAATATGTTCACTACAAACCTTTACAGCAGATATTTTCTGACGCAGCTAGCTCTAGCGAGATTAGTTCAGAGGTTAGTAGTAGTACTGACTGGCCAAAGAGACTAAAACACATGACAGGCCTAAAGGTATTGATCCTCAGCGGTTCGTTTGTCAGCGGAGCGCACAGCAAGGTTGATATGCTAATTGTTGGTAATGTGCCAAAAGCAAAGCTAAAGAAATTCGTCAAAGATCTAGAGGAAGACGAGCATCGAACACTAAACTATGCCACCCTAAAATATGATGATTTCAGCTATAGGCTAGGAGTCAAGGATCGTTTCGTATCAGAAATCATAGACGGCAAGCACGTAGTAGTTCTAGATACAAACGGCATAGTCGGAAAATAAAGGAGAAAAAATGGAAATAGAATACAAAGGCGCAACAACAGTCACAATCAAATCAGGATCAGCAGCAAATATCGTAATAGATCCTAAACTATCATCAGTAGGCCTAAAGGACATAAAATTAACAGATGCAATCGAGCTAGTTACAGATAAAGATTTAGCTATCGACAGCGATCAAAAGATTTTAATTGATGGTCCAGGTGAATATGAGGTCTCGGGTGTATCGATCACAGGTATCAGTATACCCAGGTTCAAAGATGCCGCCGAGCGCAAGGTGACGGCATACAGGTTAGAAGTTGGTGGCACTAGGGTTGCAATGCTAGGCCATGTAACAGATGGTTTGGATGAAACACAGCTCGAGACTATTGGGCTAGTTGATATTCTGATTATACCTGTCGGAGGTAATGGCTATACTCTTGACGCTCATGCAGCGGCAAAAGTTGTGAATCAAATTGATCCTCGCATCGTAATACCGATCCATTACAGCGACAAGACTGTTAAATACGACGTAGAGCAAGATGATTTAGCTAATTTCCTAAAGGAGTTAGGCGCACAAGAACACGAAACAGTCGATAAATTAAAGATAAAGAACGGTGTTATACCTTCAATCCGTACGGTGTTTGAGATAAATCGTAGTTAAATTGATATGACTGCAACTAAAAACCGCGACTGATGCCGCGGTTTTTTAATAATCAGATGATTTTATTTTGCTAGTACACCTTTTTTCTTTAGTGTGCGTATAGCCTGAGTCGAAAGGGTCATAGTGACTTTTTTGCCGTCAAGCATGAATGTTTTTTTCTGTAGGTTAGGTTTGAAAACTCGTTTTGTGCGTCGCAAAGAAAAGCTCACATTGTGACCATGTTGTTTGCCTTTACCGGTTAACTCGCATCTCGCTGTCATTTCAATTTCCTTTTACAGTTCAGTAATCAAT
>CAYGDZ010000029.1:0-8066 GCA_964348805.1 uncultured Candidatus Saccharibacteria bacterium
TCTGCATACTGTTCGATGATACTCGCCAAGATTGCTATCTGCCTGTCTGTCATACCGCTAATTATAGTCGAATTGGCAATCAACGTCAACGAGTGCTAGAACGCATAGCTTCAAGTAGTTCATGGGCGACTTTGGAGCCATGTCGCCAAGCATGGTCTGATTGTGGCTCGCCATTTGCGATAGATAAAACCTGCGTGACAGCGTCATCAAGATTGTCATTTATGATGATCGAGAAATAGTCTTTGCTTAGAACATGCTCGATTTCTTGAGCAGCCGAATGCAAGCGTGCTTGAAAATCTCCTCTACCTACATGACCTTCATATCTAGCCTTGAACCGCTTTTCCCATGTGTCAAAATCCGGAGGTAATATAAAAATAGAAGTCGTATTGTCTGGTGATAATTTCATGTATTCTTCTACGCCATGAACATCGATATCTGCTATGGCTATTTTGCCTTCTTCACTAGCCTTTTGAAACTCGGATGCAGTGGTACCGGACAAAGTCTGTCGGTGTATCCATTTCGCCTCAACAAAGTCGTGGTTTTTTAACATTTCTATAGCTCGAGGCTTATCTATGAAAAAATATTCTTTGCCATCAACTTCAAGCTTGCCGGCATTTTCTCTCTGTGGTCGTGTGGTTTGGCTTACTATCTCACGATATTTACCACTCTCGACAACTTTTCTTAGTATTGTGTTTTTACCAGCACCAGATATACCGACAACAAAAACTTTTGGCACGCTTTTTACCAGTTCAACAGTTTTTTCAGTTGGTTGATAGTTTGAAATTAGTTTTTGTAACTCATCATCCATATTAGAGCTCTAATTATAGCAGATAACTGATTAGCTACGAAGTTTGTAGCCGCGTTTGAACAAGTAAGCATTGATAGCCACTATCGTGACAGTGGCTACTGTAATTGCTAGTAACGACCAATATGGGTTCACATCGGAATGACCCAGCATACCGTAACGAACTGTGTTGATCATGTAAAAGATTGGGTCAAAGTAAGTCAGTGTCTTGAAGGGTTCGGGTAATAGCGCAACTGAATAAAATACACCGCCTAGGAAAATTAATGGCGTCAAGATAAATGTTTGATATGAGGTGATTTGTTCGAAAGTGTTGCTGATCAAACCAACTAGCACACCAATCGATGCAAAGAATAATCCACTGAGCACTAGTCCTAGGACAAATATCCATGCATGCTCCATTGGCAGATGAACCATGAAGCTGGCAGTTACAAACGCAATAATAACGATGATACTGGATCGCAAGAAACCAGCTAATGTATATGCTATCAGCAAACTATAGTTTGAAACTGGTGATGCTAACTGATCATCAATAGCGTGCATCATTTTTTGCTGGAATAGGCTGGAGCTGTTATTGGCATAACTGTTAATGATCATACTCATGAGCAGTAGTCCTGGAATAATAAAGACAACGTAGCTGACGCCATGGATCTCGTTTATACGTGAACCGAGCGCCGCACCAAACACACTAATGTATAGGAATGTTTCGAGCAGTGGCCCAGCTACTGTCTGACGAGGAATCGAAAGAAAACGATAGCACTCGCGTCGCAATAAACTATAAAAACCTATCCATTCACCACGACTCATACTGGTTTCTCCTGTTTGTCGCCAGTGGCTTTTAGATAAACTTCTTCGAGCGTTTTTACTTTGTAAGCTTTTTTGAGTTCGTCTACTGTTCCGACCTTTAGAATTTTGCCGTCATTGATCAGTGCAATTTGATCACACAATTCTTCGGCTTCTTCGATGTAATGTGTGGTCAGTAGAATTGTTGTTCCTTGTTCGTTAATTTTTTTGGCATACTTCCATAGATCACGACGCAGCTCGACATCAACACCAGCTGTAGGTTCATCTAGAATTAAAAATTTTGGTTGATGCATCAGTGCCCGTGCAATAACTGTTCGACGTTTCATACCACCTGATAGGAACATAGCTCGAGAATCTTTCTTGTCAGTGAGTGAAAAAACCTTTAACAATTCATCAATCCGTTTCGCACGCTCGCCCTTTGTCATACCATAATAGCCACCATGAAAATCGAGAGTTTGTTCGACTGTTAAAAACCAGTCTAAATTGATATCTTGTGGCGAATAACCTGCATGAGTGCGAGCTAGTTGGTAATCATCAACAACATCTGCACCAAAGACACTGGCGCTACCGCTAGTCGGTGTAACTAAACCCATAATAGTATGTATCAAGGTAGATTTACCTGCACCGTTTGGACCTAGCAAACCAAAAAACTGACCCTCTTTTATTTCAAGGTTAATTCCTTTGAGTGCCTTTACCTTGCCTTCGTTATATGTTTTTTTGAGGTCTTTTACATACAGCGCACTAGAGGCATCATTTTTTTTATTCTGAGTCATTATACAAAGTATAGCACTATGTAAATCTAAAACAAAGCTTGGATACCAGTAATAATACCTGCGCCTAATATAAAGGCAACGGCTAGCCCTGCTGTGCCAACGATGTATCCGGCAATAATAGGAATGATATCGTCTAGGATAACACCGATTGCAATCATAACAACCCCTAGGCTAGGTAACGTGTCGAGCCCAGTGAATGGTGGTGCGAAAAATGCACCTAGTGTGAATATTGTCACTACTAATCCTAGCTGTACACGAAACCATCTTTTGCTGATCATTCCGGCAAGGCGAGGTTTTGCAAAACGTTCAAAGAACCTAACGCGCCTTTCTAGAAACGGTAAAACTTTTTTGCGTGTAATTGGATCTAGCTCGACTCTCTTTAGCTTTGACGGCAGCCATAATTCACGGCGTCCAATAATCAATTGCAATGCTAACAAAATAACAATCGCTTCGAATACATGTACTAAACCGCCAGTAGGTATCGGCGCTGCAGGAAAAATCATCAGAACCAAAAATATAAATGCAAAGCTCTTTTCATCAAAAATATCTAGCATCGAGCCAACAGTCTTTTTGTCACCAGACGATAACCAATCTGAAAGTGTTTGGCTGAATAATTTTTTAGTCATGACGAATACCTAATTTTTTGATAAAAGCTGGTGCGTACCAATTTGCACGTCCCATAATTTTCATTACCGCCGGTACTAAAATAATACGAACTATAAATGCGTCTATGAAAACAGCTAATGCCAGTCCTATGCCAACCTGCTGCAACAATGCGATACCGGACGTGGCAAAGGCGATCACAACGACAGATAACAATACTGCAGCTTGGGTGATGACAGGACCAGTTAGCGCCAGGCCATCCAGAATAGCTTTGTCTGTTTTGCCATGGCGATCGAACTCTTCCCGAACCCGACTGTAATAAAATGTTGCATAGTCCATGCTGAGTCCAAATGTAATTGCAAAAATCAGCAACAAAATTGTCAGATCCAAGCTACCGGTTTGCATAAACCAGCCAATATTTGTCAGATTGCCGTCCTGGAATATCCATACCAAAATACCGAATGCTGCCAACAGTGCAAAGGTATTGATGACCAGTGCTTGCAGCGGAATAACAACGGAACGCAGCAATAGACTGAGCAACACCATGATCGCAACCACAACTAGACCTAATGCGATTGGTGCTTGTTGGGCCACGCTAGCACGAATATCATATTCCACTGCTGCGCTGCCATCTATTAATACATGTCCATTTTTTGGTGAGTAATCACGTAATTGTTTGACTAGATCTTGTACTGACTTTGACGTTGCAGCTTCGTCTGTAAATACTTTTACATAGGTAGTGTTTTTGTGTAGGTATTGGTCTTCTAGTGGCGCTAGCTGTGGTGGATGATCGCTCATACTATATAGTGCCTGATAGATTTGTAGGTCTATTGTTTTGCTAGGATTAGCAGTCAAACCTTGCACACTAGAAACACCAGTTAGTTCCTGCAGATATTCGGTCACATTATAAACGTCTTTAATCCCGCTAGGACTATTGATATCTCCGTCGTGAACATACACAACCTGCAGCGATGGTGTTTTGGTATCAAAATCTTTTTCTAGACTGGCACTAACATCACGCGAGCTACTGCCCCTAGGCAAACCACGATAATCAATACCCGACGATTTGATCTGGACATGAGCTAGTGGCAGCGCAGCAATAACTACAATCAATATCGCAGCAGCAATACTGGCGATAGGATATTTTAATACACGATCACCTAGCTTGTACCAGCGACTGGCTTGTTTCTTTTGCAAATCTTTTTGCTGACGTTTGCTCAGGCTGCCGCGGTTTATATTCTCGCCGATTAACAGTAGCAGGCTAGGCAAGATTGTCAGGGCTGCGATAACCGCAAAAGCTAGCGCGGCAATACCGCCAACGCCAACCGATCGCAGAAAGCTGATTGGGAATAGTGTTAGCCCAAACAAACAAATCATCACAGTCAAACCACTAAACAAGATCGTGCGACCACTAGATTTTATAGTTCGATTGATCGCATCGTATTTGTTGTGATTGTGCAGCTCTTCGCGGAATCGGCTGACCATCAACAGCGAATAATCAATTGAAAGGCCGAGACCCAGTACGGTTATGACATTGATGGCGTACTGATCGATATCGACAAATGTTGCGATCAAACGAACAACGCTAGTGCCGCCTATGACTGCAACTATACCCAACAGAACCGGTAAAACTGCGGCCGTAACCGAGCGGAAAATTATTATCAATAGGACCAGCAAAATTGGCAACGATATTAATTCAGCCTTTACCAAATCTTGTTCAATTTGATGTGATATCTGTCTAGAGGTTACTAATTGTCCGCCAAACTTAACCTCTGTATTGCCATAGGTTAGTGGTTGGGATTGTATAAATTCATATGTGTCATCATCGGATTTATTGTCGAACTCTGCTAGTGCATATGTCGAGAGCCCGTCGGCAGATTTGAAATCATTTGCACCAGTTGTATAATAGCTAGTTACAGTTGCGCCGTTTTTTTCAAACGGTTTGATGATGCTTTTGAACGTATTTTTAAATTCTGCAGATTTAATGTTTTGATCAGGGCTTTTGACTAATATAACGATCTGGTTGCTCTCGCCGCCAAATTTATCCTTTATGTAATTGCTGGCTTCTAGACTTTGCGATTTTTCGACGCTCAGGCCGCCTTCTTCTTTCTTTAGCTCGGTAAAAACACCACTGCCATAGGAAATTCCAAATCCAACTATGACTGCGGCAATTATCAGGATAGCGATAGTATTATGTCGGACTAGTTTGCTGAGTAGATTCACCTACTTAATATAACCTATCTTGCCTCTGATGATAAGCTAAAGCCACCGAAAAACACGCCACTGCCAGTCAGGAACATTCAAGTCGTCTTGCAAAATAATATCTGTCGAAACGTCGCCAACTTTTATTGTTCCTACTTTTGTGCCTTTTGCGGCCGGTACCTCAATTTGATCCATTTGAATATTTGGTTTAATTTTTGAATTACCCCATTGCAAGGCTGTAACATCTTTGGCCGCTACCGCATCAACACGTCCTCCCCATTGGCTGGAATACACCGCAACTGTCTGACCCTTTTGTATAACATCGACTAGCTTGTAATTAGATTTGGCCTGATTGATCAATTGTCTGGATTGGCGTATTGCAGCCATGACATTTGGCTCGCCCTGAACTGCGCCTATAATCGTGGTGTTATGATTTTTGTCATAATCATACTTGCTGGCAAATACATAAACGCCACCAGCTTCATTGGTGTTGCCTGTTTTTAGTCCAACCACCCCATCAGCACCCAGTAACCAATTTGTATTTTGTTTGACGCCAGCAACTGGCAAGTTGACTTCGGGTTGCTGCACTATTTCGGCGACAACTTTGTTATCAATAGATGCGATTGCTAGTTTTGTCAGATCTTCGGTATTGCTGGTTGTGGTTGGTGAAAATCCGCTGGCATCGCTGCCGACTGTAGTTTTTTGCATGCCAATTTTGTCGACTAATTTTTGTGCGGATTTTTGATAGTTTTCTAGACTGCCAAATGCCCATATAGCCAGGCTGTCGGCATAGTTGTTTGCACTGGGCAGCAACAAACCTTGTAACATTTGATACTGTGTCAGTTTTGTACCGACGTCAACCTTGGCAACAGAGCCATCTTTGGCAAAATACTGGTTATAAATATCAACATCCTTTTGCGTCATGGTGATAGTTGGGCCTTGCTCGCCAGGTTTTAATGGCTTTTCCTGCAAAACAGTTAACGCAGTGATTAGTTTTGCGGTCGATGCTGTTGGTCTGATTGTCTGACCCGGCTTAATGGCAAAGATACCTTGGTCGATTGATCCGATTGCGGCCTGGCTGGTTGCCGGCCAAGTCATGACAGCGGCTGGTTGAGATTGAATTGATAAAACTTTGGTCTTTGACGATACTGGATCAATCGGCTGAGCATACCAGTACAAACAATATCCGAGCAACATTATAGGCAACAATATTAGTAACCATGGGGTTTTCTTTTTTGACTGCGAGTAATGTCTGTGGTGGTAATGATAATAGGGATGACTACCCCGCCTAGGATGATTAATAGGCATGAGTACTATTATATACTGCGCGTACTATACAATTAAAGGCATGCGACAAAAACAAGCACTAAAAATCATGATGGATGGTCAGTCAGTTTTTTTGACAGGGCCTCCTGGTGCTGGAAAAACATTCGTACTAAATCAGTTCATAGGCCGAGCCCGCAGGTCTGGCAAAACCGTAGCTGTCACAGCTAGTACTGGTATTGCTGCGACTCATATTGGTGGTACAACTATCCATTCGTGGTCGGGGCTAGGTGTACGTGATATTTTGGATAGTCGAGATCGAGGTTTGATCGCGTCTAGAAAAGCAAAGTCGCTCGCTGGTGCAGATATATTAGTAATCGACGAAGTATCAATGCTACATGGAAAGCGCCTAGACATGGTTGATGAATTGCTGCGTCATGCGCGCGAAAATCAGCAGCCGTTTGGTGGATTGCAAGTTGTGTTGGTTGGCGATTTATTCCAGCTGCCTCCGATCAATCGCAGTAATGAGTTGGATGATTTTGCGCATCAGTCCCAGGCATGGGCAAATCTGGAACCACAAATTTTATACCTATCTGAACAGCACCGTCAAAATGACGGTGAGCTACTAGACCTGCTAGTTTCTATGCGCAACCAAGATTTTCGTCAGCGTCATATAGATCTACTAAATGCACGCCTAGATGCGCTGGCTGACAATGATGAAATCACAAAATTATATACCCACAACGCAGATGTTGATCGTATAAACCAAAAACACTTAGACGCCTTGCCTGGCGATGAACATATATTTGAAATGCAATCAAAAGGCGCCAAAAAATATCGTGAAACATTAACAAAAAGTGTGCTAGCACCCGAGACATTGGTGCTCAAGGAAGGCGCCAAAGTAATGTTCGTTGCAAATGATCCATCTAAAAAGTTTGCAAACGGAACGCAGGGAACGGTTGTTAGCTTTGACAAAGAATCTGGCTTGCCAAAGGTAAAGCTCGATCGAAATGGTCGCAGTCTGCAAGTCGACAAGTATACTTGGCAGCAGTTGGATGGTGAAAAATCTCGTGCCGAGGTAGCTCAGCTACCTCTTCGTTTGGCTTGGGCTATTACTATACACAAAAGTCAGGGTATGAGCTTGGACGCTGCTGAGATTGATCTGTCCAGAGCTTTTGCGCCTGGCATGGGTTACGCAGCATTGTCTAGACTTCGTAATATTGACGGAGTTTATCTGCGTGGCATCAACAAACGTGCACTATTATTACATCCGACAATCACCGAAATCGACCAGGATATGCAGACGAGTTCTAGCGAGCTTGCACAGCAGACATCTGACATTGAGGACGAAGTGATAGTTGTAGAAACCATACCCGATATAGATAGTGATTTATTAGACAAACTACGAACCTGGCGAACAGCCAGAGCCCGCAAAAATAGCGTTCCGCCATATGTTGTTGCGCACGATAGTTTACTAGAGGAATTGGCTCGACATCGACCAACTACAAAGTCCAAACTGCTGAATATTACTGGCATGGGACCAAAGCGCCTAGAAACATATGGTGACGAACTGTTGAAAATACTGGGCTAACACCGTATAATTAGCCGAGTATTCCGGG
>CAYGDZ010000030.1:0-7731 GCA_964348805.1 uncultured Candidatus Saccharibacteria bacterium
CCTCGCGCAGGACATTCGGATGTATCATGCCGCAACCCAACATCTCTAGCCATTCGCCGGGTTTGCCACCTAGAGCTGCTGGTTTTTCGATTGCAAATTCTAGACCTGGCTCGACGAATGGGAAATATGCTGGTTGAGTTTTGGTTTTCAGTTGTTGCCCATAATATGTTTCGAAAAAGCTCCGAAGTGTGCCGAGCATTTGGCTCATATTGGCTGTTTCGCTAACAAAAATGCCTTCGACTTGGTAAAAAGTATGTTCGTGCGTGGCGTCGACATCTTCGTTACGAAAAACCCGGCCATAACTGATCGCAGCTATTTGTCCGCCAGCTTCTAGATCTTTTTTGCCAGCCTTTAGTATGCGATTTTGCATCGTTGACGTATGGGCTGGTGGCACATAACCTTCGGATGTACGGAATGTATCGTAGCCGTCACGCGCTGGGTGGTTTTCCGGAAAGTTCAGGCTAGTAAACATGTGGTAATCGTCGTCAAGTTGACGTGATTCGACCGCCGCAAAACCCATACGTGTGAATATATCGATAACTCTGGCTAGCTCGGTGTTGAGCGGATGTATTGTGCCTTGGTTAGTCGGCAGTAGATCAGGTAGGGGCGAATTAACATCAAATGGCGCAGTTACGTCGATAGGGTCTAGGTCGGCAGTCTGCAAAGCTTCCTCGCGCTTCTCTATCTCTGCCTCTAGATGTTTTTTCAGTGCGTTGATCTTTTGTCCGTACTCAGCACGCTCACTCGCTGGCAGTTTTAGCAGTTGAGCATATAGACCCTTTAGCTCGCTAGACCGCAGCACCTCACCCGGTGAAGTTGAATCGGCAATAGCTAGGGTTAGCTTTTTTTGAATTTGATCAACAGAATCACTCATATACTGATAGCTAGTATATCAGTTTGAAGGTTTAGATTCGAGTGTTTTCTGATTGGCTAACAATTCTTTGTAGGTTGGCGTTAGCAACACTATGATTTCTTTGTCGGTTGTCGCAGCTTTTGCTTTGTCAGATAGTTCCTGCAACTTTTGTTGCAATATTGCTGATTGTGATTTGTCGCCAGCCTCCAGTGCAACCGCCCACTGGGTGTATATGTCCGACCTGTCGCTGTCATTTTCCAACAGTTCAGTTTGCAAGGCTTTTAGCTGATCAGGAGCATCGAGCTTTTTTAACTGGGTTGATAGATTGTCATATGAGCCGCCAGTCGATCGCAAAGACAGTGAGTCATTGGGATTCAGTTGTTTTAGGTTATCGGCTTCTTGCGCAGACAAAGCCAACAGACTGTCCTGAAATTTTATTAGTTGCTGCAGCTGATCAGCATAGTTGTTAACAGCATTGTAGTGAGATTTTATATCCGTCTGCAACTTTTGGGCTGCCACATACTTTGCACTGAGTCCGCCAAAAAATAATGTATTTTCTAATGAAGGCTGAGCTTGTTCGCTGACATAGATCTTGTTCATAGGTGACTGTATGTTGCGTTTGTTTAGTACCAGGCTAGGCTCTAGCTCGTCGAGTGGTTTGTCTATTTTCTGTAGCTGCGCAATCGCTCGCCCACTATAATCGTCCGCCAGGCTGCCGGCAGAGCTGATAATTGCGAATATAAATACAGCGATCAGGACTAATATACCCAATGCAGCCAAAAAGACTGCTAACCAAACTGTTTTTTTATCGACAGGTTTTTGAGGTTCTGGTTGCAATACAAATATCCCATCACCGTTCGTTTGCGTAGATGTAGGCTGCGAATTAGAGTTATTTGTATCAACTGGTTGTGGATTCATATATACCTAGTAATGCTTGTGCTTATATAGGTAGTCTAGCCGATTGCAAACATAGTAGCAACTGCTACGACCACGCACAGTATTAACAGCAAGCCAATCACTAGCCCAGCTGGTCGAGTTTTGTGGGCGTCTTCTAATAAAGTTGATTCAACCTTTTCGGCCTGAATAGCTTGGGTTTTTAATTTACCCTTCAGGTCAGCAGCTAGCTTTTCCTGCAGCTGCGTGCGTTGCTCTGTCTGTCGTACGAATAATGCCATTACTCTACAGTGTAGCATGAAAAAACCCGGCTACTACACCGGGTTTTTCAGGATAAACAGTTATAAAATTATTTACCTTCAACGTCACGACGCAGGTAGTCGTAAACAAAGAATCCAGCCGCAGCACCAACTAGTGGAGCTATGACCTGTGCCAAGATTGCGTACCAAACAGCATCGCTACCTTCCAGACCTGTGAAGGCTTGTAGTGACAATGCAATTGCTGGGTTCAAGATTGCGTATGAACCTGCAATGATCAGACCTAGGAACAAACCGCCACCAACAGTAAATGCTGCTGCGAATTTTTCTTTCGTCTCACGCATTGCTGCAGAAACAGCAAAACCAAAGATCGCCATACCTAACAAGCTAGCCCAGATTGTGTACCATTCTTTTCCGGCAATCATTTGAGTTGCTGCGAATAGTTCTGGCTTTTGAGCTTCACCAGTTAATGGGTTCTGAGTTGCACCTTGTCCACCTAGCAGTGCGTTTAGTGCTGCAAACGCCAATAGTGCACCAAAAACCTGAAAGATGATGTATCCTAAAGCTTTTGCTGTTGTGATCTTGCGTGTTGCCCATGCGCCAAATGTGATAGCTGGGTTAACATGTGCGCCTGATAGGCTACCTACAGTTAGCACGATAGCTGCTAGTGCAAACAATACAAAGATTGGTTGACCCTGGGTCGAGATGACTATTGCAGCTAGTAGGAATGTTCCTATCAATTCACCGAATAGTGCACCCAATGGAGCGTTTAATACTAGGTCCTTTGCAGAGCTAGATGAGCTGCTACTAACAACCTTTTTAGTTACAGTTGTTGATTTCTTACTTGTCCTGGCTTTTTTAGTTGCCATAATTCCGGTATTCCCTCCGTTTATCTTCTTTATGAGTGTAATTGTACATAGTGCCTGATCATATGTCAATTGACCATCATGCCTGCCGTTTCCTTGCATAAATATGCTAAATAGTTTATGATAATTGTAGAAAAGAGACAAGACAGGAAAGTATATGGAAGACCAGCTGCTACAACTAGACTCGCCGTTCGCGAACTTTACACGCCGAACATTTTTAGGTGTACTACTGACAGCTATTGTAGTTGGCATTATTACATTGGTCCTGACCCTCGCAATTGACCGCGTTGTCTTGCAGCCTGCACTTTGCGGTGCGGATACCACGTCTTGTACGCAGAGCCCAGAAATAGCCTTTCATGTAGCTAGTGTTATCTCAACAATAGTCGCAGTTGTCATGTTGGTGCAGGCTTCTGTCTACCGACCGCTACTAGTCGCAATAGCTGCAACAATCAGCTTGTGGAGTGTATATGGTGCGTACCTAGACAAAGCTGCCTGGCCTATACAGCTACTGACTTTGGTAGTGCTGAATATTTTGGCTTATTTTGCCTTTACGTGGATACTCAGAACTTACAATTTCATCATTGCACTAGTTGGCACAATTTTGCTGATCCTAGTTAGTCTGCTAATCACCAATCTGTAATTTATCGCTGCCAGACTTGCTGGCTGATAGCTGTGACTTGCTAGCGATTTGATCGGCAACTTTTGTCAGCGTCCTATGACGCACACCTTCTACTTCGTGGAATGTTTTTTGGGCAGTGTCTATTTGGGTACCTAGTCGCTGCACGTGATCGCCAAATTTTACATATTCGTCCTGAAATTTTGAGACAAGACCAAAGATTTCCTGCAGATTCCTCTCGTAACCAAAGTTTTTGTAGGCTTGCATCACCAGGCGTAGAACTGCTGTAAAGCCGAATGGGCCAGCCAATATGACTTTTCGTTGGTTGCAGTATTCATTGATCTCAGGCAGCTTTTCGTAGATAAAGCTAAATATCATTTCGTTTGGAATAAACATGACGACAAAATCCAGGGTATTGTCTTGTGGATTTATGTAATCTTTCGATGTGACTTCTTTTACCTTTGTTTTGATCGAGTCCGAGAATTTCTTTAGTATTTGCTTTCGCTCAGGTCCAGTTGTAGCTTTTTGATATGCAATCAGCTCGTCAAACGGAAACTTGGCGTCAACATTTAGCTTTGATCCGTCTGGTAGCAATATCGTAAAGTCCGGCCGTCCAGCAGCAGTTGTAGTCTGTTTTACAAAGTTAACCTTTTCGACAAAGCCTGCGGCTAGCAACAAATCCTCGGCAATTTGTTCGCCCCATTCACCACGCAGGCGGTTGTTCGACAGTAGATTCTTTAGCCCTTCGGTAGAGACCTGCAAACCCTCGGTCAACTTGGCTGTGTTTGCCAATTGTTCGCGGATTGCGGCGTTTTGCTCCTTTAAACCACCGACTTCTTTGCGGCTGCCATCTAGCTGCTTTTCTAGATTTTTAGTTATTTCAGCCAGCAATTTTTGATGATCGGCCAATATACCTTTTACACCCGATTCGATTTCTTCTTTACTGCCTTTTCGTTTGTCTTCATTCGTAGTGGTCAGTTGCAACAGCATCTTTTGACCAACAAAATATATTGCAGCAACTATTACAATCACTGCGATTACAATTACCCCTACGATGATAACCAAACTATTCATATGTCTATTGTAGCAAAGTAGTAATAGAAAAAGCCTATGCTTGCACAGCCTCTGTTATGGTGCTATGATTTCAAACAACTAAAGAGGTGACTGGCATATGCCAACTATAGAAACATTATCCCCACAAGAACAAATTGATATAGCAGCGTCTGTACTGACGGAAAGGTTAGATTCAGCTAGGGATATTGAGCTACTGAGCGACAGAAACGGCAAAGAAGTAGTCAGATTTATAGAAGAAAATGGTGAAACATTCATTCTTCGCAGCTACAATCTACGAGACTTTTCTGAAACATCTCCAAATAGCCCCCCTTTCCCTATCGCCTTACGAAGATTCAATGAATTATGCGAGAAGATCGATATCGCACCCGCACGCAACGCTGTGGCTAGTATTGATGAAAAGTCTGCTGTATTAGTTGTAGAGGATCTAAGTGATACTATTCCAGTCTCTGAGGCATCTACGGAAACGAAGGTCGCACTTGCTGCTCGTCTCGGTCAACTATTTGAACCCAGTGACGAATACAGAATAGGGATGCAGATGATAATGCATGACATGATTGTTATTGACCAAAGCCAAGGTATAGAAGTACCTAAATTCATAGATATTGACCCCTATGTCATACCAAATCTAAATATAGACGAGACGGACGCAACACTTTTGCGCCGTATGACAACCTTGTTGTGGGATATATGGAGTAATGCTGATGAACAAAAAGAGGTTATCGCTGCCTTTGTAAAGTCGGTGGCTGAGAGTATTTTTTCAGATGGTAATGATCCGGATATTAATATGTTGATGGAATTCTCAAAGCTAAATCTTATGAAAAGTGGCATTGACCCGCGATAATTAGATTCTAATCTTGGGCTTTGTTAGGTACCAAAGCGCACCAAACAACGCAAAGACAAATCCACCAATAACATCCAGGGGCGAATGGACCAGAGCAACAACACGGCCCAGTGCTATCAGCGCAACGAGCCCAAATAACAGATACGCCACATCCCTATGTTTTGTCTCGAACAGCACAGCAAAGGCTATTGCGCTAGCAAACAGCACGTGATCAGACGGAAAGCCTGCATTGTCTAAGTATGCTGCCTTTGCGGCAACGCCCATTTCTACAAATGGTCGAGCAGCATCTGGCTGAAAAAAGCTGGCGACTATTTTCGCGGCTAGCAGGGCGGTCAGCCCAGCCATCATTATGCGAGCATATACATGCAAGCGGTTCGATCCCTTTGGCAGTTTAAATAACAGATAATACGCTCCTATCAGAGCTACCAGTGGCACCAGGCCGTCGGCGATCAGGCGTATTAAAATGTCCATGTGCTATCTATAGTAAGCTTTTTCGTTCATCCTTGCTAGCCTATGATCGACTGTTTTTTGTATCTTTTCGTCGGACCAGCCACGTTTCTTTAGCTCGTCCTTTATCTTGCCGCTCATTGCAGTGCGAAAATCTTCTCTGGTTTTAAAACCATGCTTTTTTAATACCTGGTCAAATGATGAGTTTTTTAGTTCAGCGCGTAGTTGTTCGGTAGAAATACCCAGTAAATTGGCAGTTAGTTCGAGTTTGCGGTCGTGTCGGCGGGTTATTTTTTCCAGCCTAGATTCTCGCCTGACGCCATCCCCTCCAGTTGCAGATGCTAATCCACTGCTGCTCAGAGTTAGGGCGGTTATGATCAGTAGACTGACCAAAGTTTTAGTTGCTATTTTCATATGTACTCCTTTCTTTTGATAAAGATTGGTGTACATATATTATATCGCGCTAATGTGCGTGAAAAACTTGTGCTTTTTGCAACAGCCTTGGCTTACAGAGGGCTAGTTGGGCTGACTGGAGGTTGTTCGTCAGCTACTGGTTCTGCAGGTGAATCAGCTGGTGGTGTTACTGGTGTAACCATTGGATCTACAGGTGGTTGCGGGGCTTCATCGGTACTAGCCGGCGGAACATCGGGTGTGACTGGTAGCGGTGGCAGTGCGTTTAATGCTTCGTCAACCTTGTTAGCATCATCAGCGGGAACGTCGTCAGTTGCAGGTGCAGCTGGCGTGTCGTTGATAGGACTAGGACTATCTATAGGGTCTGGACTAACATCATTGATTGGGCTCATCGCAGGCTCTTCGCTAGCGGGTGCTGGTGAAGAAAAAGATTCCATTGGTTCTGGTGCAGGCGTAGTGTCTACAGCAGGAGTACTAGGGAACGTAGATGCAGGCGCTGGGTCGCTAACTGGTGGTGCAGTAGGTGTTGGATCGGCTTGTGGTACTGGTGCATCCGCCTTTTTGCCGCCAAATAATTTCGACCATATGCTTTGTTTTTGTTCTGGTTGTGAGTTTTGTGTATTTGAATCCATAATGATTACAAGATATCAGATATGGGCAAAAAGCACAAGCTTTAATCTTTTACAAAATGAAAATGCCGCTCCCCGAAGGTAGCGGCATTGACAATTTGCGTGTGTTTCAGCAGGGCAGCCTGACCCCGTATCGCATCTCGCGACTCTGGCCCGGCTTTAGCTCGAACTGGCTAGGCAATCTCAGGCCAAAAGCCATGACAAGCGGGTCGAACGAGCTGACATCTTTGAAGTACTGCTCGCCCTGCGCCGAGTACGGAGGATCGTTGAGCTTGTAGCTCAGTGCTGAACTGTCGAATGACCTTCGAAAGGAGGCTTTTTTGGATGTTGTACCCGTGACCCCAAAAAGCTTCCAGTGTTTTACATGTGTGTACCTAATACGCACAATTTGCAAAACACCACACTCCATTTGTGCTGGAGTGTACTGCGTCGCCTTGATCGGTCCTCCCTCTTTAAAAGGAAAGCTTTTCTTGACGACCTGAGCCTCGGATGACCCTGAAAAAACCAGGATCACAAAAGCAATGGCCAAAAAGGCCATCCAGCCAAGCACGAATGCTGTGCTGAAATGTCCTTTGTTTCGAATCTTCATGATTTCCTCCCCCTGGCTTCAACCAGAGTATGGTTGATTTGCCCAGAGAGGTTCTCTAGGTCGAGACAGCGACGGTTATCACCACTTCGACCCAGAGAATACATGAGACTAACACGCAAATTGTAAATTTATTTTGATACAGAGCATTGCGGCTCGATGTATCAGTAACACCTCCAACCATTAGCATGATTGAATAATGACATTATACACTATCATAGGATTTTTGTCAATATATTGCTGATAGTTTTGTATAG
>CAYGDZ010000031.1:0-7201 GCA_964348805.1 uncultured Candidatus Saccharibacteria bacterium
TCTTTATATTATACTAGAGTAATGAACAAAATAGACCACACTAAGCTAAAAGCAACACCCGAGACAGAAGATTTTCATCACAAATATACCGAAGAAGGCTCCGGTCTAATCGGATCAAAACTACTAGATGGCTACTTTGACGCAGTTCAGTCACTAGTAAATGAGGCAGATCTCAAAAGTGGAAAAGCATTAGAAGTCGGTTGCGGGGCTGGTTTTTCTACGAAACGTCTGAATGATATGTTGTCTGACGGTGTTGACCTAGAAGCCTCAGAATATGTAGAACAACTATTGCCAGATGCCAAGAAATTAAATCCTGGTATGCGTATTACTGCCGAAAGTGTCTATGAGCTAAAACGAAAAGACGAATCATTAGACCTAGTATTTTTACTAGAAGTTTTGGAACATTTGGACTATCCAGAAACTGCGCTGCGGGAATTGTCACGGGTTGTTAAACCTGGCGGCTATTTAATATTAGGCGTACCTCGCGAACCGTTATGGAGAGTTTTGAACATGGCCCGACTAAAGTATCTAAAAGATTTTGGCAACACCACTGGTCATTTAAATCACTGGTCAAAGAAAAGCCTGATCAAACATGTTAGTGAAAATTTTCACGATGTTATAGAGGTACGTTCGCCGTTGCCATGGACGCTGGTACTGGCTCGTAAACCCAAATAATTATGAATATAAAACTAGTAAACTACATACAACTACTACTAACCATCTTGTTAGTTGTATTTATAGTAGCCAAGGCTGGGGATTTTCTGGATCAAGTCGATTGGCAGGTTATCGTTAGTAGCTGGCCATTTGTACTGATCGCAGGTGCAATTTTTGTCTGCGGTTATATAGTTATGGCAAAACACTGGTTAGCAGTTTGTCGAATTGTTGATCCAAAGGCTAGCTCTAATCAAACCCTAGCATTCTTTGCATCTCAGCCATACAAATACCTGCCAACCAGCCTGTTTACTTTTTCATCGCGGGCTACCTTTGCATCAAAACTAGGCTTGGGATTAAAGCAAAGTACCGAGGCGCAGATTATAGAAAATATTAACCTGATTGGATCGTCTTTGTTATCAGGAATTATTTTGTTGTTATTTATTTATGATTTTTTAATAGGTACTGCAGCTACTGTGATAATTGCGGCAGCCTGTTTGGCAATTTGGCACAAAAAATCTATCAAAATTCCATTGATAAAATACAACTTAGATCTCAGAGATTGGCTGAAGAGTTTGTCCATTGCAGCATTTGGCTGGCTGATTATTGGTTTCGGATTTTTCGTTATAACATCTGGCATAGAAGGCAGGTTCGAGCCAATTTTGGCTATCGCTGCCAGCGATTTGGCGACAGGTCTAGGCATATTAGCTGTATTCGCACCTGGTGGTATAGGCGTGCGAGAGCTAGTTTTTCACTATCTATCGTTCGCCAGCAGTACGATTTTGATTTGGCGTCTGACAACATTTGTTGTCGATATAGCTATTGGTATTTGGGCAGGTTTTGCTATTTCACGTAGTCAGCGATAAGTTTTTGAATCTTTGTATCAAATAAACTCTTGTCGAATCTTTTCGAACGCTGCACCAACGTATTGTAGCTAAACTGAGAAACAGCACATTTTTCGATTGCTGCTATCAGACTATCTACTGTTTGTTTTTCAAAAAACACTCCAGTGACGTTATCTTCTACGATATCTAATGCACCGCCCTTTTTATATGCAACAACTGGCAAACCTGCTGCCATTGCCTCTACCGCTGATATACCAAAATCTTCTTCGTTCGGAAATATGAAAGCCTTGTGGTTATGTGCCAGTCTGACTAGCTCGCTGTCACTAACTCTGCCAACAAATGTTATTGTTGGGCCGGCTAATTTTTTCAAACGTTCACTATCGGGTCCGCTGCCAATTACTGTCAGCTTTACACCCAATTTATTACAAGCTTTGATCGCTAGGTCGAAGCGTTTGTAAGGTACATGGCGCCCCCACAAAATGTAACCATCACGATCAGCTGTGTTTTTACCGATAAACCTTTTTGTATCAACGGGAGGGTGAACAACCACCGAATCTCGTCCATAGTATTGTTTGATCCTATCTTTTGTAACATTAGAATTTGCGATGAAATGATCTATGCCTTTTATTGATTGCAGATCCTTTCGGCGCATACAACGAACAAACAATGGAATGAAAGGGCGAATTATAGGCGTCAGAATACCGAAACTAAATTCACGTTTGAATTCATCATAGTGGCTCCAGTAATATCTAGTGGGTGTATGACAGTAGCATATGTGCGAGGCACCAGCTTTTTTACGTACAGATTTTGATTCTGCGCTAGAGCTAGAAATGATGACATCATATTCATTCATATCTAGTTTGCGAAATGCATACGCACGCAGGACCGGCCATAGCACATGTTTGTAGCGTACAAAACTAGGCAGTATTTTTTGCAAGTAAGTTGTACGCACATCTTTGTTGGCAAACTCGCTAGCAGCTTTCTTGTTATAAACACTAGTATAAATTGGGGCGTTAGGGAACAGCTTCATTAGCTCTAAAACAACCGGCTCGGCACCACCCATATTGGTTAGCCAATCGTGAACTATGGCAATTTTTGGTTTAGTCATATAGCTATTTTAGCAGCATTCCCACTTTGACTGGTGCTTATGCTTGCAATTAGCAGTTTTTCACGACACACTTGTACTATATGTCTATCGAGATGACTTCAAATTCAGGGCTTGAACCACAAACTGAAATTCAAAGAACTGATACTTATCTTGCACAAAGTACATCTTCCCCTATGGATAGACTGGCCATAATAGGTAGCGGTGGCAGAGAGGATGCAATAGGTCAAGCTATTGCTGCCCAAAGACAGCTAGATATACTTTTTGCACCTGGCAATGGTGGGACAGAACAATATGGCACCAATATTCATAGCTATGATTCAGAAGCTATATCTGAACTAGAACCAAATCTTGTGATTATTGGTCCCGAGAAGCCTCTAGTTGCAGGTTTGGCTGATCTGCTGCGTTATAAGGGTATAAATGTGTTCGGACCCAATGCTAAAGCTGCCGAGCTCGAAGGGAGTAAGTTAAAAGCATCACTATTTATGGAGGAGTATTTAATACCGTATCCTGAGACAGTGGTAGCCTGGTCTCACGAAGGTGCAATGGAATACATAGATAAATATCCAGCGGACAGCTATGTCATAAAGGAAAATGGACTGCGAGGTGGTAAAGGTGTGTATTTGCCTGATAGTTACAACGAGGCAAAAGCTGTGATCGAACAAATCAAAGGATATGATAGTGAAGCTCCTTTGCTCTTTCAGGAAAGACTTAGCGGTCCGGAACTCTCGGTATTTGTGCTTTCTGATGGTAAAAACTGGACAATTCTACCGTATGCTCAAGACCACAAACGCCTCAAAGACGGTGATGAAGGTCCGAATACCGGTGGAATGGGCGCATATGCACCGGCTAACTTTTTGGTGAATGATTATCAAAAAGCACGTATTGAAGACATAGCTGCTCGTACTATCGCAGGTATGTCAGACCAAGACACGCCGTATCAAGGAGTGCTATATATTGGTATTATGCTGGCAAAAGAGCGTGGGGATGAACCAGTCGTAATAGAATACAATGCACGATTTGGTGATCCAGAAGCCCAGGTACTGATGCCACTACTCAGCGAATCTGATATAGATATATACGACGTTTTATCTAGAACTGATGTTAAAGACGGTTTGCGTGATTTTGATACATACCTTGTCAAAGATCATTTAGCTAGATCTGCTATCACAGTATGCTTAGCTGCAGAGGGTTACCCTGAATCACCATTTATAGGCAGGACCATACATTTTGATAAAACTTCATTAGAAAATGTGGCGATTCATCATGGTAGTGTTGCTCTTGATAATAACAATAAAAAAATGAAAACAGTAGGAGGTCGCGCGATATATGTCTCAGCAACTGGTCCAACTATAGACGAAGCTGCAATGCTAGCCTATGAAGCTATAGATAGCCGAGCAGTCTGCTTTGGTGATATGCAATATAGGACAGATATCGGCTACCAAGCGCGTCAGTAGGTAAGTTTATTTTGCGCCATCTTTTTTGATCACTACCCACAGGGTTTTAAACAAAATCTTTATATCTAGCCAGAAGCTCCAGTTTTGTGCATAGTAGCTTTCTAGCTCGATACGTTGTTCAAAGCTAAGTTCACTGCGACCTGAAACTTGCCACAAACCAGTAACACCTGATTTTACAGAATGTAGCAGTGCGCCACGGCCTTTCGTCAGTTTCATTTCTTGTGGCAAAATGGGGCGTGGCCCAACCAAAGACAGGTCGCCCTTTAAAACATTGAATAGCTGAGGCAATTCATCCAGCGAAGTTTTGCGTAAAAATTTACCAAAACCTGTTATCCGTGGATCATCTTTTACTTTGCGATGTAGTTCGTATTCGCGTGCCAAATCTTCACGGCCCATTGCACGAAACTCTGTCGATGCGTCTTTAAAGTCGTAGCCTTTTAGGTGTGTCATTGAGCGAAACTTATAAAGTGTTATCTTTTCTGAATAGCGGCTTAAACGTGCATGCTTGTACAAAATAGTTCCTGGGTTGGATACTTTTTGTAATATACAAAGTAGTAGTAATAACGGAGAGAGGATTAAAAGCAAAGGAACGGTTACTAGCAAATCAAAAACTCGCTTTGCAACTTCTCCCCAACCTATCAATGCAGTTTGTGATACAGAAATCATTGGGTAGCCCAGGAATAGATCGACGGTATTTTTGCCGGCATAAAACTCACTTTTACCAGGTATGAAATTGTAATCTATGTGATTAGTTTGTGCAGCTCGCAATATTTCCTGGTTCTTTGCGTCGTCTTCGAACAGGTCAGTCTGGATAATTGCAGTAATATGCAGAGATTTTATAACACTAAGGGCACGATTGACCGAGCTATAGTGGGCGATGTCCAGATGCTTTGGTATTAGCTTTTTTGGCCCAGCCAATGCCGAAATATGATAACCGCTTTTGCTAGTATGTGACAATTCTTTGACTATATCGTGTGCGGTATCATTAGCACCAATAATTAGCAGGCGGTGAGCGCCAACACCGTTTCTGAACAAGATACCCCTCAGGGTGTGAATGAAAAAACGTACAACTACTAATAATATAAATGAACCAACAAATGCATACACAGCGACTAATCTTGCCGGAAAGACCGGCTGACCTGATGCAAATTCATAACCAATTATCAGCAGTATGCCAATAAAGGATCCTACCAGCAATTTCAGGGTTTCATTTGTTCGTTTATTGCGAATATTACGATCGTACAACCCCAAGGCGCCTAAAGTGATTATCCACAAAGGGGCAATTGCCAAAAATGTAAAAAAGTAGTCACTAGCTGCAACTTGTTCTACTAGTGGTCGCGGGTCAAATTGTACTCGAATAACGTATGCAACAATGAAAGCAACTGCCAAAACAGCAAGATCGGCTAACATCAGTAAAAGGCTATAAAATACGTTATTTCTCACGCGCATGGGCCTCATTATTGTATCATTAAAGAGTGAAAAGTATCGATAGACTCATTATATTTGTTGCTAGTGTGCTACTATTCATTTTTGTAGTCATTATCTTTCATGCACCGCTGTCAGTTTATTTAGGGCAATTTTTTCAGCCCGAAATCATAAAAGCTTGGAAAGAGATATTACTGCTAGCAGTCACTCCTTTGATTATGTTTTTGTTATGGCATGCCAAGCTATTGCAGAAACTTGGCAGAGATTTATTGTTTCAACTCATAACTATATATGCGGTACTGCATCTAGTTACATTATTTTTGATACCAACCAGTTCATTCCAACAACTAGCAGGTCTCAGCATAGATCTTCGGTATTTATTATTTTTTGTACTGGTATTTTCTATAATTGTTTTGCGACCAAGTCTCAGAAAAATATTCATCAAAGCCTCGACAATTTCAGGCAGTATTTCTATGCTTTTCGCTTTTTTACAGGCAACAATATTGCCCAGTGACATCTTAAAATACTTAGGTTATTCAAAAGACACCATAGCACCATATCTGACAGTGGACAAAAACAATGACTTTATTAGAATTAACGGTACCTTTCGCGGACCGAACCCACTGGGCGCATATACGGTTATTTACCTTAGTCTAATATCAGCTTTTGTTATAAAAAAACAACGCAGTTTCTTGCGTTACAAATGGTATATTTCAGCCCTAGCACTGCTAGCTATTATTGCTTTGTGGGCCAGCTATTCACGCAGCGCATTGTTAGCGTTACTAATTAGTTTTGGGGCTGTTATTTTGGTTGCGCTGTCACGAAAGATAAAGCTACGCTATGTTTTTAGTTTGGCTGTTATATCACTAGTTTTGATTGGCAGTTTGTTTGCCATGCGTGATACTACATTTGTTCAAAATGTCGTGCTGCACAACAATCCAGATGGCGGTAGCGCTGTTGATTCAAATGATGGACATGCAGAGTCGTTGTCTAGTGGGCTAGAGGGAGCTGTCCGTCAGCCATTCGGTGCTGGTATAGGATCTACCGGATCAGCATCGCTGCGCTCAAGTGAACCAAACATTATCGAAAATCAGTATTTATTCATTGCACACGAAACTGGCTGGTTTGGTTTAATACTGTTCATTATTATCTTTGAAATGATTTTGTGGAGGTTATACCAAAATAGGCGCGATTGGCTGAGCCTGGGTGTATTTGCCAGCGGTATAGGACTGGCATTTATCGGCATACTGCTGCCCGTGTGGGCGGACGATACAGTCAGCCTTGTGTGGTTTGGTTTAGCTGCAGTAGCGCTAGGGTCGCACTATAAAATAGGTAACAAAAAATGACACGTCCAACCAAAAAACAAACAGAGCTACTAGAATACCTAAAAGGATTTATTGCCTCCACTGGTTACGGTCCGAGCTACCGGGAAATTCAAAACGCCTTAGGCTACAAATCCGTTTCGACGGTTGCTATACACATAGATGGATTGGTAAAGGCCGGCAAGATACACAAAAAGGATTTTTCAGCCAGGTCAATTGAGATCACTCAGACCCCAAAAACACTGACAGAAGCTCAGGAAAAGTGGCTGCTGAAAAAAGCGAGTGATATGGGTTTTGATGATGTCAAAAATGCTCTGAATTCGTATTCAAAAGTTGATTCGTTAGATTAGATACTATTTGTTAACCGTAAAATTTGTCCTATCTACTTACTATGAG